>JBBIHD010000280.1:0-3614 GCA_037447195.1 Nitrospirota bacterium
GGGCGTCTATGAGCTGCGGGAGGTCCGGACGGGCGTGCGCGCCGGCGACCTCATCGAGATCCTGCGGGGCGTGAAGGCAGGCGAGAAGGTCGTCACCTCCGGGAACTTCCTGATCGATTCGGAGACGCAGCTCCGCTTCGGCACAAGCGGGGGACATCAACATTAGTGCGGAGTTCGGAGTGCAGAGTGCGGAGTGAAGCAAGATGGCTTCCATTCCGCATTCCGCATTGAGGAATAATCATGCTTGCAGGGATCATAGAGCTTTCAGCAAAGAACAAGTTCCTCGTGGGGATCATGGTGGGGTTCCTGACCCTCTGGGGCATCTGGGCCGTCTACCAGACGCCGCTGGACGCCATCCCCGACCTGTCGGACGCCCAGGTGATCATCTTCACGGAGTGGCAGGGCCGGAGCCCTGATCTTGTCGAGGACCAGATCACCTATCCCATTGTCACCTCCATGCTCTCGGCGCCCCAGGTCCGCGTGGTGCGCGGCAAGTCCTTCCTGGGCCTCTCCTTCGTCTATGTCATCTTCGAAGACGGCACGGACATCTACTGGGCCCGCAGCCGCGTCCTTGAGTATCTTCAGCAGGTGAGCAACAAGCTGCCGAAGTACGTGACGCCCGTGCTCGGGCCGGATGCCACGGGCGTGGGTTGGGGCTTCCAGTATGCCCTGGTGGACGAGACAGGCAGGCACGACCTGGCCCAGCTCCGCTCCCTCCAGGACTGGACCCTCAAGTACGCCCTCGAATCCGTGCCCGGCGTGTCCGAAGTGGCGAGCGTGGGCGGCTTCGTGAAGCAGTACCAGATCACCGTTGATCCCAACCGGCTGCTGGCCTACTCACTGCCGCTCATGAAGGTGATGCAGGCCGTGCGCCAGAGCAACAGCGACGTGGAAGGCCGCGTGGTTGAGTGGTCGGGCAGGGAGTACATGATCCGCGGCCGCGGCTACATCCGGGGCCTCGCCGACATCGAGCAGATCGTGGTGGGCACCGACGGCAAGGGAACTCCCGTGCTGCTGCGCGACGTGGCAGCGGTCCAGCTCGGGCCCGAGATGCGGCGCGGCCTGGCGGAACTGGACGGCAAGGGCGAGGCAGTCGGCGGCATCGTGGTTGTCCGCTTCGGCGAGAACGTGCTGACGGTCATCGAGCGGACCAAGGAAAAGCTGAAGGAGATCGAGCCCACGCTGCCCGAAGGGGTGCGGGTGGTCACGACCTACGACCGGTCAGACCTGATCCACCGCTCCGTCAGCACGCTCCGGAACAAGATCATCACCCTTGCCGTGGCCGTGAGCGCCGTCTGTATCGTCTTCCTTTTTCATCTGCCGAGCGCCCTCGTCGTGATCCTGACGCTGCCCATCGCCATCATCATCTCCTTCCTCTGCATGTACTACCTCGGCATAAGCTCGAACATCATGAGCCTGGGGGGCATAGCCATCGCCATCGGCGCCATGGTGGACGCCTCGATCGTGATGGTCGAGAACGCCCACAAGAAGTTGGAGGAGTGGGAGGAGCGGGGCAGGCAGGGCTCGCGCATCGATGTGATCATCGAGGCGGCAAAAGAGGTGGGGCCCTCGCTCTTCTTCTCCCTCCTCGTGATCACCGTGGGCTTCCTGCCCATCTTCACCCTCGAGGCGCAGGCAGGCCGGCTCTTCAAGCCCCTGGCCTATACCAAGACCTTTGCCATGCTCTTCGCGAGCTTCCTGGCCATCACGCTCACGCCGGTGCTCATGACCCTGCTCATCAAGGGAAAGATCCGGCATGAGAACGATAACCCCGTGAGCCGTTTTCTGATACGGATCTACCATCCCGTGGCTGAGTTCTCCCTGAAATACCGAAAGGCCGTCATTGTCGGGGCAGCAGCTATTGTCCTAATTACCGCCGCGCTTTTTGTTCTTCCCATGTTCGGCATCCCCGTGATCGAGCAGGTGAAGCTCGGCGCTGAGTTCATGCCGCCCTTGTACGAGGGGTCCTTCTTCTTCATGCCTTCGGCCCTGCCGGGTGCCTCCATCACCGTGGTGAGCCAGCTGCTGCAGGTGCAGGACCGGCTTTTTAAAGAGTTTCCCGAGGTGGAGCGCGTCTTCGGCAAGGCGGGCAGGGCCGAGACGGCCACGGACCCGGCGCCCCTTGAGATGTTCGAGACCGTCATCACCCTGAAGCCCGAGAAGGAATGGCGGCCCCAGTTCAAGAAGCCCGAGGACCTGCGCGACGCCCTGGACGAAGCCGTGACCATGCCGGGCATCGGGAACTACTGGACCATGCCGATCATCGGCAGGATCGAGATGCTCTCCACGGGACTCCGTACGCCCATCGGCCTGAAGGTCTTCGGGCCCCGGCTCGACGAGATCGAGCGCATCGGCCTGGAGATCGAGAAGATCCTGATGGAGAAGGTGCCGGGAACGCGCAGCGCCTTCGCGGACCGGGCGAACACGGGCTATTTCCTTGACATATCGGTGCGGCGCGATGAGATCGCGCGCTACGGCCTGCTGGTCGATGACGTGCAGGCCGTCATCCAGTCGGCCATCGGCGGCATGAACCTCACGACCACTGTCGAGGGGCGGGAGCGCTATCCCGTGAACGTCCGCTACGGCCGGGAGCTGCGCGACGACCTGGACCGCCTGGGCCGCGTCCTTGTCCCGACCATGAGCGGCGCCCTGCAGGTCCCCCTGGGCCAGCTTGCGGACATCAAGATCACGCGCGGACCGGGCATGGTCCAGAGCGAGGACGGCAGGCTCGTGGCCTACGTGACGCTGCATATCACGGGCGACGACTACGGCGGATACGTGGAACAGGGCAAGAAGGCCCTGGCCGAGCATCTCACGCTGCCGCCGGGCTATGCCGTCAAGTGGAGCGGCCAGTACGAGCACATGGAGAGCGTGAAGGAAAAGCTTTTTTTCGTCATCCCTCTGACGCTCTTCATCATCATTGTCCTCATCTACCTGAACACGGAGTCCTGGGTCAAGACCACGATCGTGCTGCTGGCCGTGCCCTTCTCGCTCGTGGGCGCGGTATGGTTCCTCTATATCCTGGGCTACCACATGAGCACGGCCGTCTGGGTCGGCGTCATCGCCCTGGCAGGCCTGGACGCCGAGACAGGCATCGTGATGCTCCTGTACCTCGACCTGTCCTACTACCGCTGGAAGAAGGAAGGCCGCATCCGCAGCCTCCGCGACATCGAGGACGCGGTCATGGAAGGGGCCGTGAAGCGCATACGGCCCAAGATCATGACCGTGGCTGTGATCCTCGCGGGCCTCATCCCCATCCTCCTGGCCACGGGCACGGGCTCGGACGTGATGAAGCGCATCGCCGCGCCCATGGTCGGCGGCGTCATCACCTCGGCCATCCTGGAATTGATCATCTATCCGGCCATCTATGTGCTGTGGCGCGAGCGGCAGTTGAAGAAGGAGAACGCTGCATTGCCGGGAAGGTAACGGGGAGAAGCGAGGAGTACTCCATCCCGAGAGCGCAAGAACAGAGACCGCAAACACACAGGGGCGCGGAATGGTTTCCGCGCCCCTGTTTTGTATCGGTATCTACGCTATGTATTATCCTGACAACGGCAGATGGGACACGGAAAATGCGGATAAACCCTGAAAAGGCAAATGCTTTTGTCCTGAAA
>JBBIHD010000281.1:0-3611 GCA_037447195.1 Nitrospirota bacterium
CCGGGCAGGGATGCCCGTGCTGGTCGTCACCACAGAAAAGGAGCCGAAGGAGCGGGAAATGGCCATGCAGGCCGGCGCCGACGGGTATCTGGTGAAGCCGGTGACGGCTGAAGCGCTGATCGGGACCGTGCGGAGCGTGGTCCCGGAGCGAGGAGGAACCCATGCCTGATACTGCAATGAAAATACTGGTCGTCGACGACTTTTCGACGATGCGCAGGATCGTTCGGAACGTCCTGAAGCAGCTCGGCTTCGAGAATACCGTGGAGGCCGAGGACGGGTCACGGGCGCTCGCCAGGCTTCAGGAGGGCGGGTTTGGATTTATTGTGGCAGACTGGAACATGCCGAACATGGACGGCCTGGAGCTCCTGAAGGCCGTCCGGCAGGACCCGGCGCTGAAGAGCATGCCGTTCCTGATGGTGACGGCGGAAGCGGAGAAGGAAAAGGTCGTTGCCGCCATCCAGGCGGGCGTGAACAGCTATATCGTGAAGCCTTTTACGGCCGAGGTGTTCAAGGAGAAGATGGACCGGATATTCGAAAAGCTGGGGAAATGATCTCGACGGGGAGACGGGGGGAAGGGGAGACGCGGAGAAGCAGCGTGTGTTCCCCATCTCCGTGTCCCCGCGTCGCCGCGTCATGAGGTTGGTGCATGGCAGATGAGATGGAAGAAATAATAGCCGAGTTCACGGCCGAGTCGGAAGAGACGCTGGACGCGCTGGAGCCGCTGTTCGTTGAGCTCGAAACGAACGGGCACAATGACGAGATCATCAACAAGCTCTTCCGGGGCGTGCATACGATCAAGGGCGCCGCGGGCTTCCTGGGCTTCCAGTCCATCGTGGATGTGGCGCACAATGCCGAGAGCATCATGAAGAAGGTGCGCGACGGGGCCATCGAGCTGACTATGCCTCTGGCTGATGCCGTGCTGCGGGCCGTGGACATGCTGCGCCTGCTCTTCAGGCATATCCGCGATAAGGACGGCGTGGTGGAGGACGTTGCGCCTCTCGTGGGAGAGCTCAAGGCCGCGCTCGAAACAGCCCTGGCGGGCGCGCCTGCCGCGGCCGGCAACGGCGGTGGTACTGCGCAGGACCCTGGACAGGCGCAGGCAAAATCGGAAGCGCTGGCGCCCGTTGTCGCCGCTGCGCCGGAAGCCGGCGAAATGCCGGCCCCGCAGAAGGCGAACAGCGCAGCGCAGGGTCCTGCCGAGCCGCAGGCGGAGGCGCCGAAGAAGCCGGACCGTTCTACCGAATCGCCGCCGGCCCGGGCGGCGAACACGCTGCGCGTCGAGGTGGACCGGCTCGACCGGGTCATGGACCTGACCGGCGAAGTGGTGCTGGTCAGGAACCGGCTGCTGAACATCGCGACGCGGCTGGACCGCAAGTTCGAGAGCGACAACGATGTGGAGACGCTGCACGAGACCGTCTCGTTCCTGGACCTGATCACGTCGGACATGCAGATGGGCGTGATGCGCATCCGGATGCTGCCGCTCCAGCGCGTGTTCGGGAAGTTTCCCCGGCTCGTGCGCGATCTCGCGGCAATGATGGGCAAGCAGGTGGACCTGGAGATGGCCGGCGAGGAGACGGAAGTGGACCGGTCGATCATCGAGAACATCGGCGATCCTCTCGTGCATATCATTCGCAATTCCATTGACCATGGCTTCGAGCTGCCTGATGCCCGGCGCGCGGCAGGCAAGCCCGAGCGGGGCCTGATCACGATCACAGCGGCCCAGAAAGGCAACCAGATCGTCATCGACATTTCCGACGACGGCAGGGGCATCGATGTGGAGAAGGTCAAGGGAAAGGCGCTGGAGCGCGGTCTGATCACGCCTGACGAAGCAGGCCGCATGACCGACGAGGCGGTCTATGCCCTTCTGTTTCTTCCTGGTTTCTCGACAGCCGAGCGCCAGACAGAGGTCTCGGGCCGGGGCGTGGGCATGGACGTGGTAAAGACGAACGTGGCCCATCTGAGCGGTTCCGTGGAGGTACGGTCCGAAAAGGGCCGGGGCACCACCTTCAGCATCCGGCTGCCCCTGACGCTGGCCATCATCCAGACCCTGATGGTGCGGGCCGGCGGGCTTCGCTATGCCGTTCCCCTGGCGCCCGTGGAAGAGACCATCGCCGTGACGGCGCAGGAGATCACGACCGTGGCGGGCGCCCCCGCGCTTGTTGCCCGGGGGCACGTCTATCCCTTTGTGGACCTTGCCGCGCTGTTCGGCGGCCCCCAGGCGGCCAAGGAGCGGCCTGCCTATGCCGTGGTGACGGCCATCGGCGAGTGGCGCTTCTGCATCGGCGTGGCTGAACTGCTGGGGCAGGAAGAAGTGGTGATCAAATCCGTCGACGGCATCGACGCGGCGCAGGCATACATCCTCGGCGCCACGATCACGGGAGACGGAAAGGTCGTTTTTATTCTTGATCCGGCGGCGCTGGCCGGCAGCGTGTCAATAGCGGCGCAGGAAGAACGGTCAGGCAGCGCGCTTACGGCGTAGCAGGCTTGCCTGCGCGTACGCGCACGCAGGCAGGCACAGGAGGGCAGAGTGCAGCAGTACATCGGGTTCCGGCTCCACGAGGATGAATATGCGATCTCGATCATGAACGTGCGGGAGATCATCGAGGCCCCTGGCATCACGCCGCTGCCCGGCTCGTCGCCGCTGCTGAAGGGGGTGACGAACCTCCGGAGCAGCGTGCTGCCCGTGCTGAACATGCGCAAGCTGATGGAAGCTCCCGAGAACGGCAGGGCGGCAGGCAAGCTGATCATTGTTGCGGCCGGCAGGCTGGTCTTCGGTGTGCCCGTCGATGCGGTGACGGGCGTCATGACCATTGAAGCGTCGGCCATCGAGCCGCCGAGCGGCTTTTCCCGGGAACGGACCGAGCAGATCGAGGGAGTGGTGAAGCACAATAACAAGCTGGTCCTGCTGCTGAATGTTGCGCGGCTTCTGCCTGCCGGAGCCGCAGAGGCGTTCGGGGTCGCCTATGCCGGTGCCAGGAATGTATCGGGCGAGGCGGCCATCGAGGAGATCGGCGGCGCCAAGGCGCGCTTTCAGCAGAAGGAAGGGGTCGCCGCAGGCGATCCGCGGCTGGAGATATTCGATGACATCATGAAGTTCATGGCCGCCGCGGCGGAGCACCGCTACGACGAGGCAGACGGCATCATCATGGCGCTCGCGCAGCGCGGTCAGGGGGGACTGCTGCAGGAAGTGGGCAGGATCACGCGGCGGCTGCACGATTCGCTCAAAGGATTCAGCCAGACCGTGGACCAGAAGCTCGCCGAGGCGTCGAAGGTGGACATGGCCGGAGCAGTGGACATGCTCCAGTACGTGCTCACGCGCACGGACGATGCGGCGCACCGGACCATGGCGCTGGTGGAGAAACACATTCTGAATATGGACGAACTGGCGGACCATATCCGGAACATCAAGGAGCCCGCGGAGAGCGCGGCCTATCTCAGGACCTTCAAGAATTCCCTGGAAGACGACCTGACGGAGATCATCACGACCCAGTCCTTCCAGGACCTGACGGGCCAGACCATCAGGAAGGTCATTGCGCTGGTGGGCGACATGGAGCGGGAGCTGGTGGGCCTGCTGGCCACCTTCGGGATGAAGACCGCGAAGGCATCAAGCG
>JBBIHD010000282.1:0-3597 GCA_037447195.1 Nitrospirota bacterium
GAGATTAGCAGTAATAAATCCCCCTCATTCCCCCTTTTTCGAAGGGGGATGCTTTGATCATAGATAACTCCATATCCTTTCAAGCACGCTATCAATCTGCGTAAGCACGTCTCGATCCGAAAACCTCAGAACCTGCAGACCTTTACCTGCAAGAAATTCATCTCTTGTCTGGTCTCTCGCCTTGCCTTCTTCAGTGTAATGCTGTCCGCCATCAAGCTCTACGACCAGCTTTGCCTTCGGGCAATAGAAATCAACGATGTAGTTACCGATGGGCTTTTGTCGATAGAACTGTAAACCCTTGAGCTGTTTTCCCCGTATCCTTGACCACAACTGTTGTTCAGCATCGGTCATGTTCTTTCTGAGCTGCTGCGAAAAAGGCTTTAGTCCTTTATTGTAGCTCAGCATTTATTTACCTCCCCCTTTGTAAAAGGGGGATTGAGGGGGATTTTCTCAGTATTCTCAAATCCCCCCTTGCCCCCCTTTGCTAAAGGGGGGTAAAATGACTACACCAACCCCGCCACGGTGTCCCCTACTTCCGTGGTGGACATGCCCATCTTGCCGGCGGCCTGGCTCTTCATCTTCTTCATCACCGCTATCATGGCCGTTTCAACGGCCTGGCTGGCCTTTGCCTCGCCGAGGGAGTCGAGCATCATCATGGCCGCGCCGATGGCCGCCATGGGATTGATCACGTTCTTGCCTGTATACTTGGGCGCGCTGCCGCCCATGGGCTCGAACATGGACACGCCCTCGGGATTGATGTTCCCGCCGGCCGCAACGCCGAGGCCGCCCTGGATCATGGCGCCCAGGTCGGTGATGATGTCGCCGAAGAGGTTCTCGGTAACGGCAACGTCGAACCACTCGGGGTTCTTGACGAACCACATGTTCGCCGCGTCAACGTGGTTATAGTCCCGCTTCAGCTCGGGATACTGCTTGGCGCCCATCTCCTCGAAGGCCCGGTACCAGAGGTCGCCGCAATGGGTCAGCACATTGCGCTTGTGGATGAGCGTGATCGGCTTCTCCGCGTATTTCGGGTTCCTGGCATTGCGCTTCTTCTTGAGCTCAAAAGCGTATTTCAGGCACCGGTCCACGGTGCGGCGGTCGTAGACCATGAGCTGCGTGGCGATCTCGTCGGGCGTGCCGACGCGCGTGGCGCCGCCGTGGCCCGTGTAGATGCCGCCCGTGTTCTCGCGGATCACCACAAAATCGATATGCTCGGGCCCCTTATCCTTCAGCGGCGTCTCCACGTTGGGATAGAGCTTCACGGGCCGGAGATTGATATACTGGTCGAGGGCAAAGCGCGCCTTCAGCAGGATGCCCGTCTCCAGGATCCCCGGCTTCACGTCCGGATGGCCGATGGCGCCGAGGAAAATGGAATCGAACTTCCTGAGGTCGGCAATGGCGCTGTCAGGCAGCGTCTCGCCCGTCTTGAGATACCGCTCGCCGCCGAAGTCGAATTCCGTGAACTCCAGCTTGAACCCGCCTTTGGCGGATGCCGCGTTCAGCACCTTGATGCCTTCGCGCAGCACTTCCGGCCCCGTGCCGTCGCCGGGGATCGTTGCAATCTTGTAGGTCTTGGACATTGTTCATATCTCCTTCAAAATGTCGAATGCTTGGCGGGACACGGATTTGCACGGAAAATACGGATAAAAAATTCTTCAAAAATCAGTTTAAAATCTTAGCGAGGCCCTGCCTCAAACCAAGGAAGACAAAACCAAACCTCTGAATCAGGCGCGAAGGACGCGACGGTTTTAATGCTTTTAAAACTGGATTTACGCTTTCCTTTGCGACCGTAACGCCCCGATTCTTCCGCCTTTATCCATGTCCAAACGTTACTTAGTCTCGTGCTTTTCTTGCACTGCAGTTGTCGGTCCGCATCTCGCCGCAGCCGTTGTCGCCGGGAAGGAATGACAGGCCGCAGCCGGTGTCGTTCTTTGTGGGGGCCGGAAACTCCGCCTGATCCAGGTTGTCGCTGAAATACACACAGGATATGCAACGGGGGTCAGGATTCTGGTTGGACTGCTGCTGCAGCGCCCGCATGATCTTGAAGCATGCAGTCACGCCAGGCCGGCCTTCTTCTTCGTATAGGCCATCAGCCCGCCGGCGGCGATCAATTCCTGCATGAAGGGGGGCACCGGCGCGACCTTGAACTCCTTGTTCTTCGTGATGTTGCGGATGACGCCTGCGTCGGCGTCCACCTCGATCTCGTCGCCTTCGCTGATCCCGGCAGCCGCCTCGGGGCTTTCGAAGATGGGCAGGCCCATGTTGAAGGAATTCCGGTAGAAGATCCGGGCGAAGCTCTTCGCCACCACGCAGGACACGCCCGCGGCCTTGATGGCAATGGGCGCGTGCTCGCGCGACGAGCCGCAGCCGAAGTTCTTCTCCGCCACGATCACGTCGCCGGGCCTCATCTTCTTCATGAAGTCGGGGTTCGTGGAGTCCTCCATGCAGTGGGCGGCCAGCTCTTTCGGGTCCGAGGTGTTGAGGTACCGCGCCGGGATGATGGCGTCCGTGTCCACGTCCGCCCCGAACTTCCATGCTTTGCCTTTGAATTTCATTCAACAAACCTCTTTAATTTAACCACGGATGAACACTGATGAACACCGATAGTAAAAGCTGTCAAACACTTCCCACCGGCTTCGTATTATTCGCGTCAGTTCGCGGCTGATATGCCTTGCTCTTGCCATCCGTGGCAAAAATCCAGCCGCGCTGTTCTCCGTGTATCCGTGGTGAATGATGCTTCTGAACTAATCACACCGGCTTCGTATTATTCGCGTCAATTCGCGGCTGATATGCCCTGCCGTTCCCATCCGTGTCAATCCGTGTCTATACGTGGCAAAAAAACCGGCCTTGCTGTTCTCCGTGTCTCCGTGACTCCGTGGTGAAAAATGTTATTTCAGTTCCTCCGGCCTGCCGATCCTGCCGAGCACAGCCGAGGCCGCTGCAATGGCCGGGTTCGAAAGGTAGACCTCGCTCTTGGGATGGCCCATGCGGCCGACGAAGTTCCGGTTCGTCGTTGCGATAGCGCGCTCGCCGCTCGCCAGGATGCCCATATGGCCGCCCAGGCAGGGGCCGCAGGTAGGCGTGCTGAAGGCGGCGCCTGCGTCGATGAAGATGTCTATGAGGCCTTCTTTCATGCACTGCTTGTAGATGGCCTGCGTTGCCGGGATCACGATCATGCGCACATAGGGGTGCACCTTGTGGCCCTTGATCACCTTTGCCGCCTCGCGCATGTCCTCGATCCTGCCGTTCGTGCAGGAGCCGACCACGGACTGGTCGATGTTGATGGCCGCAAGCTGCGACACGGGCTTCACGTTCTCGGGAAGGTGCGGGCAGGCGATCTGGGGCTCCATGGCCGAGAGGTCGTACTCGCGCACGTCCACGTAATTCGCTTTCTTGTCGGACTTGTAGAACTTGTACTTCCTGCGCGCCCGCTTGGCCACGTACTTCTCGGTGATCTCGTCAGGCTCGATGATGCCGTTCTTGCCGCCCGCCTCGATGGCCATGTTGCAGATCGTGAGCCGTCCTGCCATGGGAAGCTTCTTGATCGCCTCGCCCGTGAACTCCATGGCCCGGTAGAGCGCGCCGTCCACGCCGATG
>JBBIHD010000283.1:0-208 GCA_037447195.1 Nitrospirota bacterium
ATCGATGAGACGGGGGGCGCTCATGGCGTCCGGGATGTCGGGCTCCTTGAATCCGCAGTGTCGCGACCACAGGCCACCTTCAGTGGGAACGACCTGTATTACGACAGTATATTGAAAGCAGTTGCGCTCATGGAGTCGCTGGCGCTGAATCACGCATTCCTCGATGGGAACAAAAGGACGGCAATAACGGCGACGGGGGTTTTTCTTG
>JBBIHD010000283.1:245-3587 GCA_037447195.1 Nitrospirota bacterium
GAACGTTTCACCCTGGATATTGTTCTTAAGAAACTATCGAGTGAAGAGGCCGCATCATGGCTGAAGGATCACGTCGTTCAGAGAGAAAAATGAGAACAACCATGGGTCTGCGAAAGGATGCAGGCGTGCCGACGAAGACGCTCAGAGATTTCATGGGATATCTGAAAGCTGCCTGCAGTTCCGCAGATTTTGACCGCTTGCGGGCCTTAGCGAGAGCACACAGGGTCGAACGTAGGTTGCGGAAGAGATAGCGGCAGGAAGGCTGCTCTGGCAGGAGTCATGTTCATGCTCCTGGGCGATCTTATTGAATATTCCGGATAGGTTATGAACCAGCAATCGCTCGACGAAAAATACATGCGCATGGCGCTTCGGCTGGCGGCAAAGGCCCGGGGCAGGACAAGCCCGAACCCCATGGTCGGTGCCCTGGTCGTGCGGAACGGCGTGGTCATCTCACGAGGCTATCATCGGAAGGCCGGCGAGCCCCATGCCGAAGCCCTAGCCCTGGCCAGGGCCGGAGATGCAGCGCGGGGAGCCACGCTCTACGTGACCCTGGAGCCCTGCTCCCACAGGGGAAAGCGGACCCCGCCCTGCGCGCCCCTTGTCGTCAGCAGCGGTGTGGCGCGCGTTGTGATCGCCATGGCGGACCCGAACCGGCAGGTTGCGGGCGGCGGCATCAGGACCTTGCAGAGCGCCGGCATCGAGGTCCTGGCAGGCGTGCTCAGGGACGAAGCCGAGAAACTGAACGAGGCCTATGCCAGGCATATCACCACCGGCATGCCCTTCGTGACGCTCAAGATCGCCGAGACCCTGGACGGCAGGATCGCCACGGCCTCGGGAGAGTCGAAATGGATCACCGGCGAGGAGGCGCGCAGGGAGGGCCATCATCTGCGCGACGGGAATGACGCGATCCTCGTGGGGATCAACACGGTCCTGAAGGACGATCCGGCGCTCACCACCAGGCTCCCGAAGGGACGGGACCCCCTGCGGGTGGTCGTGGACAGCAGGCTCCGCATCCCGTTGAAAGCGAAAGTGCTGACCCAGCGATCAGGGGCCCCCACGATCGTCGCATCGCTCGGCCGGGCGCCGAAAGCGAAGCGGACGGCCCTGCAGAAGGCGGGCATCGAGGTAGTGACCACCAGGGAAAAAGACGGCAGGGTGGACCTCCGGGACCTGATGAAGCAGCTGGGCAAACGGGGTGTCATGTCCGTGCTGATCGAGGGCGGGTCAGAGATCAACGCATCGGCCCTGAAGACCGGCATCGTGGACAAGGTGGTCATCTTCGTTGCGCCCATGCTCATGTCAGGCAGGGATTCGAAGGGCTGCATCGGCGGCGCATCGCCGGCGAGGCTCAGCAGTGCCGTGGCCCTGCGGGACATGACGGTCCGGCCGGTGGGGAAGGACCTGATGATCGAGGCCTATGTGGAGCGGTGACGGAGTACAGCGAATAACAGTTAGCGGGGCTGAGCCTCAAACCAGTGAAAGCAAAACCAAAACCATTGAACCGCCAGGGCGCAAAGGACGCCAAGGTTTTAATGCTTTATAATTCGGATTGAGGTTTTCCTTCGCGACCTTAGCGTCTTCGCGGTGAACGTTTTTTGCTTTTTAAGAACTAGACATCGCAAGTTCAACATGCTCGTCTATAAAATACTTTACCAGGGAGCAGAGCTATTCAACCTCCCGCAGGTTCCCCAGGGCCGTCAGGACCAGTTCCGGAAGGGCCGGATGAATATGCATGGCCCGGGCGATGGACCACAGGTCCAGGTCATTGGCCATGGCGTTCACCACTTCCTGGATCAGCACCGACGCCTGGGGTCCGATGATGTGGAAGCCCAGGATCTTGTCGCTGCCTTTCTGCACGATCGCCTTGGCAAAGGACTCGTGTTCCATCATCGCTTCGCCTCGCGCCACATCATCATACCTCGCCATGCCCACCAGCACAGTGTGGCCGCCGAATTCCTCCACGGCCTCCTTTTCGGTGAGCCCCACTGAGGCGATCTCGGGCCAGGTAAAGACCGCATGGGGCACGGTCCGGTAGTCCAGCTTCGCCTTCTTGTCGTGCAGGGCATTGTGCCAGACCAAAGTCGCCTCCCGGTTCGCCGCGTGCTTGAACATTTTTTTGCCGATGGCGTCGCCGAAGGCCCAGATGTTCTTTGCCGACGTCTCAAAGTATTCGTTCACCGCGATGTACCCGCGATTGTCCGTTCTGATGCCGCTCTTGTCCACCTTCAGTATATCGGCATTCGACAGTCGTCCTGCCGCGATCAGGACCCGCTGCGCCGTGAGCGTCTTCATATCGCCCGTGTCCCGGTTCCGTGCGGAAAGTGCGATCCGGGACCCTTCCTGCCGGATCTCAACGGCTTCCGTGTTGGCATGGACCTCCATACGCTGCGCGAGCGCCTTCCTGAGCGCTTCCGAGACCTCCGGCTCCTCTTCAGGCACCAGCCGCTGGTTTCGCTGCACCAGCGTCACCTTCGATCCCATGGCCGCGAAGAAGTGGGCGAACTCCACGGCGATGTACCCGCCGCCGATGATCAGCAGGCTCTCGGGCAGTTCTGTGAGCTCCAGTGCGGACTCGTTCGTCAGGTACGGGACCCTGTCGAGTCCTCTGACCGGCGGGAGGAATGGGCGCGCGCCTGACACGATGAATATCCGTTCGCCCTTGATCTGCTCCTTGCCAACGGCAAGGGTTCGGTCCGCAGTGAACGATGCCTCTCCTTCGTAAAAGTCGAGAGCCCCGGTCCCTTTGATGCCTCTTCGCACCCGTTCTCGCCCGGCGCTGACCTTGGTCCGCATGCGCTCCATGATCGCGGAGAAGTCAACGCCGGTGAGGGAGGCGCTTATGCCGAACTTTTTTGCTTCTTTGATCTCCATGATCCTATCCGCCGGATAGGCTATAAGTTTCGTAGGGATTCAGCCCACATTGAGGCAGGTGCCGCCTGCCGGCCCCTTGTCAACGAGGGCCGTGGTGAGGCCGTGGTTCAGGGCGTTTTCCACGATCTGGCCGCCGCTGCCTGAGCCGATCACAATGATGTCATAGGTTTTCATGTGCCATTCCTTTCCGGTGATATACACGATTGGTCCGCTGCGGTGTCCTGCCGTGCCTGTTTCCCCGCGAAGGCCTCTCGGCCCGTTGTGCTGGTGGATCCAGTTCCCATTATAGTATATTGAGCCCAAGATGCGGAACAAGAAATTCAAGGACGCATCGCCCTATTTTGGTGGCTCTTTTTTGACAGCAGGCAGCGAGGTCATTCCTGAGCGCTGTTGATGCGGAAAATATGATAGGAAAATATGATAGATATTGACAAGGCAATGCATCTATGATACTCTTTACTACGTTGAATT
>JBBIHD010000284.1:0-3536 GCA_037447195.1 Nitrospirota bacterium
TCACTCGGTTCAAGGCGCTAACTGAGGAGAAGCAAGAAGAGTTCAGGAAAGTTCTGGTCGCGTACCGAAACCTGTACGCCTTCCTGTCGCAGGTGATCCCGTTCCGTGATTCGGACCTGGAAAAGCTTTATTCCTTTATCCGTTTTCTGCTCAAGAAGCTGCCGAGACGGGAAGGCGGGCCTGTTTATGATTTCGAGGGCGAGATTGCGCTTCAGTACTACCGGCTTCAGAAGATCAGCGACGGCACGATCACGCTCGAACCCGGCAAAGGTTTGGCAGTAAACGGCCCGGTTTCCGTGGGGACCGCGGAAGGAGAAGGCCCCTGGGTGCCGTTGAGCGAGCTGGTCGGCATCCTGAATGAACGCTTCGGCACGGACTTCAAGCCTGCCGATCAGTTATTCTTCGATTCCATTAAAGAGGATGCGTTGGCGGATTCGGGCCTCCGGCAGGCGGCCATGGCGAATACCATGGAGAATTTCGGCTATGTTTTCCTGAAGGCGCTGGAGGGGCTCTTTATCGACCGCATGGAGCAGAACGAGGAGATTACGGCGAAGTATATGAACGACAGGGACTTCAAGGACACGGTCGGCAAACACCTGTTAAAGCAGGTGTATGAGAAGATACGGGAAGAGAACGCCGGACAGTGATGAACCGGGAGGTCCTGCCATGAAAGCCCTCTATTACGACGAGCAGAAGGGACATACAAGCATCAAGCTTGGCGAGCTGCCGGCGCCGGAGCCCGGCGACAATGACGTGCTCGTGCGCGTAAAGGCCTTCTCGCTGAACCACCTGGATGTCTGGGTGATGAAAGGGAACTATCCCGCCCCGATCCCTCTGCCGCACATCTTCGGTTCCGATGCATCGGGCATCGTCGAAAAGACGGGAAGGAACGTCCGGCACATCAAGCCCGGCGACGAGGTCATCGTCCATCCCGGTCTGTCCTGCGGCCATTGCGAGCGATGCATGAGCGGGCACGACAATGAATGCAGGGACTTCACCCTCCTGGGCGTGGTCGAACCCGGTGTATCGGCCGAGTACGTCAAGGCGCCGGCGGTCAATATCTTCAAAAAGCCCGCGGGCCTTTCCTTCGAGGAGGCCGCGGGCATGGGGATCACCTACACGACCTCGTGGACGTCGCTCGTACTGCGGGCAGGGATAAGGCAGGGCGGCACGGTCCTGATCCATGGCGCGGGAAGCGGCGTGGGCACGGCCCTGATCCAGATCGCGAAGCAGTTCAACGCGCGCGTCATCACCACGGTGGGCGACGAGTGGAAGATAGAGAAAGCAAAGGCCCTGGGAGCCGACCATGTGATCAACCACCGTAACGAGGACTTTTTCGAAGCGGTGAAGCGGATCACCGGCGGCGCGCTCGCGGACATTGCCGTTGACCACGTCGGCGCTGCAACATTCAACAAGACTCTTGCCGCGGTGCGCAAGGGCGGACAGGTCGTGACATTCGGTTCGACCTCGGGCGACGAGGTGTTGTTCAGCCTGCGCCAGGTCTTCGGCAGGAGCGTGACGATCCACGGCGTCTATACCGGGCCCAAATGGGCCTTTGGGGAGTGCCTGCGGCTCTTTCCTTCGCCGCTCAGGACCGTGGTGGATTCGGTCTTCGAGTTCAGGGACGGGCAGAAGGCCTATGAGAAATTATTGAGCAGGCAGTTCTTCGGTAAGATCGTGGTGAAGATATAGAATTTGGACGCAGATGAACGCAGATAGGCCAGGACAGGGGACATGGAAAGAATTGAAGATATGGACACGGATTTACACGGAAAAACACGGATCAACGAGGCGCGTCTGATGCCTGATCCATGATACCTGATACATGATGCATGAGCCAAGATCCATGATCTATATGCACGCTAGCATCCTGCATCCTCTTCCATCATCCTAAAAAAAGCATTTGGACGCGGATAAAATCAGGAACATCGGATAAAGTCGAGGGAAACCTATTGTCAATACTTGAAAAAGAACTCACCTGCAAAGCAAAAGCTTTTCTGAACAGAAGTATATGCCTTCTCAGTGTTTATCAGCATTTTCAGTGTCCAACTGCCCTTTTTAGGACCATCTGCTTTGATACGTTTTTTGCAGTCCTGCCATGACCGACAGGCAATCCCACCTGTTGTCACTCCAGTAAAAAGCGCATTCTGAAGCCATCGCATTCGTATGCATCAATGATTGCCTGCGGCGTGCGCGAGCTCCTCCGGTAAATCTGCAAAGCGTCGAAGGCTTCGCACCAGTGACCTGCCTTGCAAAGCAACTCAACTATTTTTTTTGACAACACCATATTTTATGCTAAGCTTGCTTAGGTTGCGCCGGACAGCATGCAGGAAAATTTGCGCAGTCATTACGATATCCGCACAACAGTTGTCGGCGCAGCTCTGTTCGCCAACCAGGCGAATATACTACAATCTGGAGGTGTCGTAGTATGGACAGGCATTGGCTCCGGCGTTTTAGGGCAGTGGGTCTGGCAATGGCTTTGCTCCTGGCAACAGGGGCCTGCGGCAATGGCGGCGGAGGTGGCGGCGGCGGGGGCACTGGCAACTATACAGTGGGCGGGACGGTGAGCGGCCTGACCGGGACGCTCGTGCTCCGGAACAACGGCGCCGATGATCTGACCATAACGGCAAACGGAACATTCACCTTTGGGACTGCTCTTTCGAGCGGCGCGGCCTACAGCGTGGCCGTGAAATCACGGCCCGCGGGCCAGGGCTGCACGGTCACGAGCGGGACCGGCATCGTTTCGGGCGGGAATGTCACTGCCATATCAATCACCTGTTCGGAATCGCGATACGTGACGAACGGCCAGGTAAACACCATTGCCCTGGGGCCGGACGGGACCACCTATATCGGCGGCAGCTTTACCTATGTGGGGACGCCCACAGGAGCAGGAGTGCCCATTGATGCATCAACAGGCCAGAGGGCCGCGGTCTTCCCGAAGGTTTTGGGCACGATTGCCGCTGTTGCGGCGGACGGGAGCGGCGGCTGGTATATCGGGGGAGACTTCACACATGTCGGCGGTCTGGCGCGGAGCAACATAGCCCATGTTCGCGCGGACGGCACAGTGAACCCGTCATGGAATCCCGGGGCGAACAACCGCGTCAGTGCCCTGGCGAAGAGCAATTCAACGGTCTATGCCGGCGGCGCCTTTACAGTCATTGGGGGTCAAGACAGGAACTACATCGCTGCTATAGCTATAGATGGTTCCACAGGCACTATCAGTAGCTGGAATCCCGCAGCAGACAGCGAAGTTCTGACCCTTGCAGTAAGCGGCACCACGATCTACGCAGGCGGCTATTTTGAAAATATTGGCGGCGAGGCCAGGAAATACATCGCTGCTCTTGACGCCTCTGGTAATGCTACTAACTGGAATCCCAATGCAAACAACGTCGTTCATGCCCTTGCAGTAAGCGGAACTACGGTCTATGCAGGCGGCCAGTTCACGACGATCGGCGGTCAAACACGGTGGCGCATCGCAGCCCTTGACGCGACCCAGAACACAAACAACGCCACTGCCTGGAACCCCGGTGCAGACG
>JBBIHD010000285.1:0-3521 GCA_037447195.1 Nitrospirota bacterium
AGCATTTGGACGCGGATAAAATCAGGAACGTCTGATAAAGTCAAAAGAAACCTACGGTTAATTCTTAAAAAAGAACTCACCTGCAAGGTGAAAGACTTTTCAGGGTTTATCCGCTTTTTCCGTGTCCCGACTGCCTTTTTAGGATCATTAAAACTCCGGATCGCACATGATGCATTATCGGACGTTCCCTTCCATGAAAAACATTCTCATCATACCACTGCTCGTTCTTCTCCTTGCCGCCTGCGCCGCGAAGCAGGAGGTCTTTGATCCTGTGGCGAAGTTCGCGGAAGCGGAAAAGTACATGCAGGAGGAGTCCTTCGAGAACGCCCGCAAGGCCTATCAGGAGATCCAGGAGAAGGCGACGGACCGGAGCTACGATGCCGACATCATGCTCCGGATCGCGGACACCTATTTCGGCGAGGAGAAGTATGAGGAGGCCCTGGTGGAATACCAGGCCTTCCTGAACTTCCATCCCGTGAACAAGAATGCTTCCTACGCTCAGTACCAGATCGCCATGTGCAGCTTCAAGCAGCTTCCCACCATCGACCGGGACCCGTCGATCACCCGTTCAGCGCTGAAGGAGTTCGAGAAGTTGGTCCAGAAATACCCCAAGAGCCCCTACAGGGACCAGGCCCGCAGGAACATGGCTGTCTGCCGCGAACGCCTCGCGGCATATGAGCTGTATGTGGCGCGGTTCTACCACAAAAAGGGCTCCTATGCCGCTGCAGCGGCGCGGGCCGAAGGCCTGCTGAAGGACTATCCCGACGCGCTGATCGAAAAGGACGCGCTGCTGCTGGCGGGCCGGTCCTATGCCGAACTGGGCAAGCGCGAGCAGGCCCTCCAGTCCCTTGAAAAGCTCGTCAGGAAATATCCCGCCATGCGCGGCGATGCCGCCGACCTCATCAAAGAACTCCGGACAAAATGAGATACTACCCCCTGTTCCTCGACGTGCAGGCGCGCCGCTGCCTCGTGATCGGAGGAGGGACGGTGGCGGAGCGCAAGGTCCTTTCCCTGCTGGAGGCAGGCGCGCGTGTGGTCGTGGTCAGCCCGTCAGCCACGCACCGGCTGCGCGAGCTTGCCGGCAAGGGAGGGATCGAGCATCACCAGCGGGCCTTTCAGGAGCAGGATATAGCCGGCGCCGCACTGGTCATAGCCGCTACTGATTCGCCTGAGGTCAATGCGTCATCGGCGGCCCTCTGCCGGGCGCACAACATCCCGGTGAATGTCGTCTCGCCGCCGGAAGAGAGCACCTTTATCGTTCCGTCCTCAGTGGCGCGCGGGGAGCTTCTGATCGCCGTGTCCACGAGCGGCGCAAGCCCTGCCCTGTCTCGGAAGATACGGAGGGAGCTTGAGGAGCGCTACGGCCAGGAGTATGGGACCTTTCTAGAGATGCTGAGGAGGCTGCGCAAAGATATTCCCGGGCTGGTGCGCGATGAGCAGGAGCGCAGGCGTATCTATGAATCTGTCGTGGAGTCCGATATTCTCGAACTGCTCCGGCAGGGGCGAACTGAGGACGCAGAGAAAAGGCTGAAGAAGATCACGGGTTTGCAGATCTGAACATCGAATAGGAAAAGGGACAGTCCCCTTTGGTTCCAGGGGGACAGTCCCTATGCGCTACTCCTTCCCCTGGAACAGTTTTCCGAAGAGCCCGCCGTTTTCTTCCGAGGATTTTTTCCCTTCCGCCTCCAGGATCCCCTGTTTGGCCTGCTTCGAATCAGGGTCCCATTTCAAAGCCTCACGAAACTGCGAGATCGCCCGGGCCTTCAGATTGTTTCTGAGATAAAGGCTGCCGAGGGCAACATGGAACTCGGGCCGCGTGGGCTCGATCTCGATCGCTTTCCTGAGATGGTCCTGCGCTTCATGCTGGCGGCGCGGCATCTCTGCAAGGGCCAGTCCCTGGTAATGCCAGTACCGCGCATTTGCGGGATCAAGCCTGCCTGCCCACGCGAAGGCCTCCAAAGCACCCCAGAAGTTGCCTGCCTTATATTCTTTCAGTCCCTTGTTGAACTGGTTCGCGGCTGTAGCGGCATTGTCAGTCTTGTCCTCCTGTGCCGCGGTCGATTTGGGCTTCATGGCCCGTGACAGGTTGTACTCGTCCCGTTTTGCCTTGTCGTTCAGCACGTTGTAGGCTTCGGTGATCCGCGCAAAGATCGCTTCGAGGGGCCGCTTCAGGTCGGCAATGTCCGGATCAAAATGCCGGTCAGGATGGTAGAGCTTTGCCAGCCGGAAATAGGTCTTTTTGAGCGCTTCTGATGTGATGTTCTCGTCCACGCTCAGGACCTCATAGTGGTTCCTGCCTTCCAGTTCGGCAAAGGTCCTTTCGATCAGGGTGCGTATCTCGGAGGGTGCCGGCGCCTCCTCTGCTTTCCTGTCCTGGCGCGTCTGTTCTGCCGCCCGCTGGAGCGTTTCCCGGGCGCTTATCATCTCCCGCTCCGTCTTGGCCTCACCTGTCTCCACAAGACGGAGTGCGAGGAAATAATGGGTCGCCGTGAGGGTGTTGAAGTCGCCTGTTCCCGAGAGGCTGCAAAGCTCCTCGATGCTCCGTTTTCCGTCAATGAGGGAATAGAGCGCCTGTTCATCCTGTGAGAGCGACGCTGCTTCAATAGGAACAGGAGGCTGGGGGGCCTTGCGGAGGACGGTCGTAAGTGAGGGAAGGGCCTTCCGGACACTCTTCCAGTCCATTGCCCTGATGCTTTTGATCATCATATCCGCTATGGAAAGCCGGAGCAGTGCCCCCGCGGGCAGCCCTGCCGGGCCTTCGTCAAAGCGGAAGGTGCCCCCCGGGAGGGAGAAGAGTGCCTGGACGATCTTGAAGGCCCGAAGCTTCTCTCCCCAGGCAAGGTCCTTTGGGGTGATGAACCCGAGCTCCACCAGGGCAGCCTCCAGCTTGCCGCCTGTTCTTTTTGCCTGGTCTGCAGCAGTGTCATACTGGGTTTGCTTGATGATCTCGGCGCGGAGCAGCACCTGGCCGAGCGCCTCCTCGGCAACGGACGACGAGGCGGCAACTACCACGCCTTCCTTCCAGTGGATCTTTCTGAGCGTTTCCTCTCGCTCGAATAGGGCTGTCCCCGTCTTCCTGGCCGAGCTGATGTCCAGGAAGAGGTGGGGGACCACAAGGTTCTTGATAGTGCCGGAGCTTGAAGCCATGCCTGTCCTTCCGTAGCATACTGCGGATTTTCAATAGTATAGCAGGTTTCCTTACTTCTGTGGTGCTGCCGAGTTTTCTTTTTTCGTCGGCTCCGGATTGACACGACTTTGGTTTCATGCTATAGTTTCCAACAAAAAGTGGTGACCAATTTTGTCAGACCGTTAAGGAGGAAGGAATGAAAAAAACACTCGCAGTGGCTCTGGCGCTCATGGTCAGCCTGAGCATGGCCGGCATGGGCTGTAAAAAGAAAGAGGAGCCGAAGAAGACGCCGGCGAAACAGCAGCAGAAGGCAGCTCCCACAAAGAAGAAGACGACCACCACAACGACCAAGAAGGCCGCTCCGAAGCAGGATACGACAAAGAAATCAACGACG
>JBBIHD010000286.1:0-1186 GCA_037447195.1 Nitrospirota bacterium
GAATCTCTCTGCTCTTTGCTCTATACTCTTTGCTCTATGCCTTTTACGATACTATCGATCTCCATCACCTGTTTGAGAAGCGCCGGCAGTTCGTCAAGGCTCATCATGTTGGGTCCGTCGCAGAGCGCTTCGTCCGGACAGGGATGGACTTCCATGAACAATCCGTCAATGCCTGCGGCAACAGCGGCCCGCGTAAGGTGCGGCACGAACCTCCGGTCCCCTGATGATGCATGCCCGGCCCCTCCGGGCAGCTGGACCGAATGGGTGGCGTCAAAGATAACGGGCACGCCGAAGCCTCGCATGACCGGCAGGCTTCGCATGTCCACGACGAGATTATTGTAGCCGAAGGAAACGCCGCGTTCGGTCACGCAGACACGGTCGTTGCCCGTGGATACGGCCTTTTCCACGGCGTTCTTCATGTCCCAGGGCGCCAGGAACTGGCCCTTCTTGATGTTCACTACCCTGCCCGTTTTGGCCGTCTCGAGCAGCAGATCGGTCTGGCGTGAAAGGAACGCGGGGATCTGGATGACATCAAGCACCTCGGCCGCCGGTGCGATCTCCTCGAAGCGGTGGATGTCGGACAGGACGGGCAGGTCCAGGTCCTGCGCGATCTTTGCAAGGATCCGCAGCCCCTGCTTCAGCCCGGGTCCCCGATAGGATTTTACGGAGCTCCTGTTTGCCTTGTCATAGGACGATTTAAAGATAAAGGGAATGCCGAGGTCGGCCGTTGTCTTCTTGAGCCGTTCAGCAGCTTCCCTGGCAGCTTTCTCAGACTCGATCACGCAGGGTCCGGCGATCAGGACGAAAGGCGCGTTGCCTCCAAGCTGAATATGTTCTATCTGGATCGCTTTTGTCACGATTGTCACTCCAAGCGGGTCACGATGACCTGGACTTCATCACTTAGCGTATAGCAGATGGCTGACAACTGATGGCTCCATGCTCTCCGCCCTCTGCTGGATCCTATCCGCTGATTCGTTTTTTGTTCGCCAGTGCCGCACTGATAAAGGCAGTGAAGAGTGGATGGGGTTCGCGCGGCGTGGACTTGAACTCAGGATGGAACTGGCAGCCCAGGAACCAGGGATGGTCCTTCCGCTCGATGATCTCCACCAGTTCGCCGTCAGGCGACAGGCCGCTGATCACCAGCCCCGCTGCGGTGAGCTGTTTCCGGAAGGCATTGTTGAACTCA
>JBBIHD010000286.1:1196-3504 GCA_037447195.1 Nitrospirota bacterium
GCCGCCCTGTTCCAGCGCATCCTTGTAGGCCGAGTTGACCTCATAGCGGTGGCGATGGCGCTCAGATATCTCGGCTGCATTATAGGCCCTGCCGGCAAGCGTGTCTTTTTCTATCTTGCAGGGATAGGCCCCGAGGCGCATGCTGCCGCCCTTGTCGCAGGTCATGTCGCGCTTCTGCACGGCCTTGGACCGGTAATCATACCACTGTTCCAGGAGGTAGATGACAGGATAGGGCGTCTGCTGGTCGAATTCAGAGCTGTTCGCGGCCTTGAGCCCGGCAAGGTTCCGGGCCGATTCGATGACTGCGCACTGCATGCCGAGGCAGATGCCGAAATAAGGGATCTTTCCTTCCCGGGCATGGGTGACCGCCGCGATCTTGCCTTCGATGCCCCGGATCCCGAAACCGCCCGGCACCAGGATGCCGTCCATGTTCGCCAGCATCTCTGCAGCGCCCTTGTTCTCGATGTCCTCGGAATCGACCCAGAATATCTTTACCCGCGCATCATTGGCGATGCCGCCGTGGCTCAGGGCCTCGCAGAGGCTCTTGTAGGCTTCCTTCAGTTCGATATATTTGCCCACGAGGGCGATGGACGTCTCGCGGGAAGGCGCCTTGATCATCCGGACGATGTTCTCCCACGTGGTAAGGTCCCTTTTCGGCGCCTTGAGGTCCAGCAGTTCGATGATGCGGTCGTCGAGCCCTTCTTCGCGCAGCCGCAGGGGCACTTCGTAGATGGTTCCCACGTCCTGGGCAGTGATCACGCTGTTCTTCTCCACGTTGCAGAAGAGGGCGATCTTCTTTTTCATGTCCTCGGGAATGGCCCGGTCGCTCCGGCAGAGCAGGACGTTCGGCTGGATACCGATCGCCCGAAGCTCCTTCACGCTGTGCTGCGTCGGCTTTGTCTTGAGCTCGTCGGCCGCCTGAATATACGGCACCAGGGTCAGATGCATGTAGAGCACACGATCTCGGCCGAGATCGAACCGGAGCTGCCGGATCGCTTCGAGAAAGGGAAGGCTTTCGATGTCGCCCACGGTCCCGCCGATCTCGACAATGATCACATCCTCATCATTCGCCAGGTCCGTGATGGCCTTCTTGATCTCGTCGGTGATGTGCGGGACCACCTGGACGGTGCCGCCCAGGTAGTCGCCCCTCCGCTCCTTGCCGATGACATTGTTGTAGATGCGGCCGGAGGTGAAATTGTTCTTCTGGCCCATGGTGACGCTGGCATAGCGTTCATAATGGCCCAGGTCCAGGTCTGTCTCAGCGCCGTCATCGGTCACGAAGACCTCGCCGTGCTGATAGGGGCTCATGGTGCCGGGATCGACGTTTATATAGGGATCGAGCTTCAGGAAGGAGACCTTCAGCCCCCTGCTCTCGAGCAGGGCGCCCGTTGAAGCGGCTGCCAGGCCCTTGCCGAGCGATGATACCACTCCGCCGGTGACAAAAATATACTTCGCTGGTCCCTTCTTCCCTGCCATGCCCGCTATTCCCCGCTTTCGTCAAGTCGCTGCAGTATTTTACTCAAATCCCCCGGGATGTCAACACCAAAGGACTCGTGCTCTGTCTCAACGACCCGTATCCGGTGCCCCTGTTCCAGCACGCGGAGCTGTTCGAGCTTTTCGACGTTCTCGAGGGGCGTTTGCGGCAGCCTGGCATAGGAAAGCAGGAAATCCCTGCGATAGACGTACAGGCCGACATGCTTGTACATCGGCACGGTGAGGCTGAGCTCGCTCAAACGGTCCTTCCCTGCCCAGGCATCGCGGTCCCAGGGGATGGGCGAACGGGAAAAATAGAGGGCAAAGCCCTGCCGGTCCACGACGACCTTCACCACATTGGGATCAAAGGCCTCGGCACGGTCATTGATCCGCCTGCAGACCGTTCCCATGACAATGGATGGGTCCTGTGCAAGGGGGGCCACTGCCGCGTCGATCATGGCAGGATGGATCAACGGCTCATCGCCCTGCACGTTCACCACAAGACCGCAGTCGAGGCCGCGGGCCACCTCGGCGATCCGGTCCGTGCCCGTGGCATGGTCCCTTGATGTCATGATCGCCTCGCCGCCGAAGCCTGTAACGGCATGCAGGATGCGCTCATCGTCGGTGGCCACGATCACGCGATCAACAAGCCGCGACTGCCCGGCGCGCTCGCAGACCCGCTGGATCATTGTTTTGCCCCTGATCAGCGCAAGGGACTTGCCGGGAAAGCGCGTTGACCCGTAGCGAGCAGGTATGACGGCAATGATGTCGTTTTTCTGGTTCATGTAAACACCGGGTTGAAAGGTTATGGTTAAGATGCCTTTTTGACAGAGCC
>JBBIHD010000287.1:0-3500 GCA_037447195.1 Nitrospirota bacterium
GTCATCGCCTCGGGATCTGAAGCCGGCGGTCTTGGGGCGGCATTGTCGTCATTGCCCTTCGCCGGAGCCCTTGCCGGCGCGGCCGGCATCCAGACACCGGCGGACAGGATCATGGTGATTTTGAAGAGCAGGACGATCGCCGAAGCCGTCATCCAGCGATTCGACCTCCTTCGGGTATTCAATGAGCAGCACTGGAATGCGGAAAAAGGAGCCTGGAAGAATCCGGCAAAACCGCCCCTGCTGCAGGACGCAGTCAAGAAGCTCTCGGACGACGTAACCCGGTTCAGCAAGAGCAAGGAAGGGGCGATCACCGTGAGTGTTGAATGGAAGGACCCGAAGCTTGCCTCGGACATGGCGAACTATTACGTGGCAGCCCTGGCGTCGTTCCTGAACGAGAAGTCCATCAACGTGACGATCCAGGTCATCGACCGGGCCGCGCCTTCGGAGCGGAAATCCAGGCCCAAGATCAGGCTGAACATGATACTGGCCGGCGTGGCGAGCCTCTTTTTCGGCGTTTTTCTCGTCTTTTTCCTGGAATATTTGGAAAAAACGAAGGCCGGCTCACGGGGAGAGAAAAAAGAAAGCTCATAGCTGATGACTGACGGATCAGGGAGGTTCAGGAAGTATGAACAGAACATGCGCTCTTATTGGCATTGTGGTTCTGAGCACCTTTGCAGCTGGGAACGCTTTGTCCTATGAACCGGATCTGTATGAACGGGGGGGCACCTTCAGTACACGGACCGATGAGGCGCTGGTCGTCAACCGGCCCCCGAGCCTGCAGGGCCTTACCGGGCTCATGTTCATGAACACGGCCTTCACCCGGAAGGCGGGCAACCTTGCCCTGGGCATCACCGTGCTGGGTGAAAACAGCGATACGCCCGATTACAGCATTGTTCAGGGCAACGTTACCCTGACCCTGGGCCTGGCCGACAACATTGAAATCGGCGCCAAGGCAAAGATGATATACACAGACATAGGCAGTTCCACCACTCAGCAAAGCGGCCTCGGCGACTCGGAAGTGGCGCTCAAATGGCGGATCCGGTCCCAGTCCGAGGGCGGTTCCATCCCCGCTTTGGCGCTGGGCATCGGCGGCATTCTTCCCACGGGAGACCGCAGCAAGGGGTTCGAGGAAGTGACCAAGAACGGCCTGAAGATCATGGTCATCGCCTCGTCGGAGACCCGCGTGCTCGACAGCTCGTTTGTCGGGGTGCACTTCGAAGCCCAGGCAGTGCTCGTGGACCAGATCACCCGCGATGATCCGCCCACGCAGGAAATGTACGGCGTCATCAATGCTGGCCTGAACTTCTCGCTCAATGAAGACAACAGCGCCCAGATCATGGTCGAATATAACCAGGTGGTCAGGAAGGACATTCCCACGCTGGACATGGGTAATTACACCGGAGTTTCCCTGGGATTGCGCTACGTATCAAAATTCCTGACCTGGTCGGCAGGCGGCCAGGTCGTCACGAAAGAAGATATCGGCTTCGAAGATACGCTCCGACTTGTCGGCATGCTCAGCCTGAACTATTGAATTGCGGAGCTAATGGCTCGTTGCTGAAGGCTTATCACTGACTACTGTCTACTAACAGCTCTTTTTTCCCCAGGATCACTCATGCGACTTCGTTATTTCTTTCCGGCGTTTTTTCTTTTGCTGCTCGCACCTCAGCAAACCTTTGCCGATGAGCTTGACGTGGTGAACCGCCCCGTGAACACTTCCGGGCTCACCGGTCTGCTGGTCACGCTGTCGCCCTACACGGCGCCTCGAGGGGTCGTTGAGCTGGGTGTTTCCGGTCTTGACGAGAGCAGCATAAAACCGACCTACTCGCAGAGCGAATTCCCCTTGACCATCACCATCGGCATTACCGACAGGTCAGAGCTTGCGCTGCGGGGGTCCTATTGGCATGTTGAAGATGCGTTCACGAAAAAAAGCCGCGGGGCAGGGGATGCTGAACTGTCGTGGAAATGGAACGTTATAGCTGCTGAGGAGCAATCCGCAAGACCTGCCGCCGCACTGATCATAACGGGCATCTTTCCGACCGGTGATCAGGAAAAAGGTTTCAGCAGGGTAGAGCACTGGGGCGCCCGGGCCGGCCTCTCCGGCGGCATCGAGCTGGCCTGGGAAGAGCATATCATGGCCATCTACGCCGATATCCAGGTAACCATCCAGGACCTTTCCGACGAAAGGCTTCGCGACCGGCATCATAGCGCCAATGCCGGTCTGCTGCTTCCCGTGAGCAAGCACCGGAATATCCAGCTGATGCTGGAGTACAATATCGTCAGCGGCAGGGACCGGGATTCCATCGACGGCTTGGACCACACGGCTGTTACACCGGGCCTGCGGCTTGTTTCAGAGCGATTCAACCTTTCCATGGGAATGCAGTTTCTGCGCAAGGAACAGCCGGCCCAGGAAGATTCCACCCGGGTGATCAGCACGATAAGCATGAAGTTCTGAGTTGAAATCGCATGGAGCAGAGCGCATTGGGCATGGTGTGAATAAGCTGATGGCTGAATACTGATAGCTCGCAGTTCATCCTGGAAAAAGCATCTGGACACGGATACAATCAGGAAGATCGGACGAAATGCAGGCCTGAGCAAGTTGCAGGCCTTTTTCATTGCCTGACTGATTTGACATAATATACATTATCAGACAATACACGATTCGAGAATATAGTTGAAGTAATTGGATTTAACTCATTGATTTTATGTTATTATTAAGCGGAATGGAGTAGCCTTGGTAGGTTAAACAATTACTTGAATTTGAGTCTTTTGCGGTCAGTGATCGGTTAGTGGTCAGTATTCAGCTATGAACTAAGAGCTATTTTACCCTATGCTCCATGCACTATGCTCCAGGCGCTTCTTGCTATCTGCTGCGAGCCTTCTTTTCCCAATTCCATGCCGTCGTGATGATATATTCCAGATCATCGTGACGGGGCTTCCAATTCAGTTTCTTCCGCATCCGGGCGCTGTCAGCGACCAGTCGTGGCGGGTCTCCGGCCCGGCGGTCTGCCAGCTCAACCTTGAAATCGATTCCTGTGACCTTTTTAGCCGTTTCCACGACCTCTTTGACCGAATACCCGTGGCCGTAGCCGCAATTGAAAATATCGCTTCCTGAGCCTCTTGAGAGGTATTCAAGAGCGAGAATATGAGCATCGGCAAGGTCATTGACATGGATATAGTCCCTGATGCAGGTGCCATCGGGCGTGGGATAGTCCGTTCCGAATATCTTGATGCTTTCCCGCTCCCCTTTTGCCGCTTTGAGGGTGAGGGGAATGAGGTGGCTCTCAGGATCATGCCGCTCCCCTATCCTTCCCTGCTCGTCCGCGCCGGCTGCATTGAAATAGCGTAGCGAAACATAACGGAGTCCCTGACAGGCTGACAGGTCTTGCAGTGCCTCTTCGACGAGGAGTTTGGATCGGCCGTAGGGATTGATCGGTTTGAGAAGCGCCGTTTCCGGGATGGGGACCGCTTCCGGAGTTCCATAGACAGCCGCGGTAGACGAA
>JBBIHD010000288.1:0-3451 GCA_037447195.1 Nitrospirota bacterium
TTGATGAGACGCCCGATGGACCTGTTGTCCGGAGCGGCTTCGGCCCGCGCTGCCAGGCCGGTACGCACGGGCGATGAGGCCACGGTCCCCCGCGGATAGGCCAGCTCCGCTGTTCTGCGCTCCTCGGCAGTCAGGAGACGCCAGGCCAGGAGCAGGACAAAGAGGGCAAGCAGGACATAGAGCAGCTTTTTTTTCTGTTCCATCGTGAGCGCCATGGATGCCCTGCCTCAGTCTTCCTGTCCTTTGATATAGGTGATGAGCTTCAGGGTGAGCTTGACCCGCCCTTTGTCCGATTCAAGACCAACGTCCTGGATCCCTACATGCCGGCTCGAGGTCTCGATCGTATACAGGAACCGTTTGACGCCGGCATAGTTGCCTTGCGCGGGAAAGGGAAAGGCCACCCGCACGAGCGAACCGGCGCCTGCAGCGGGGATATCGTACTTGACCCCTCCCACGGCAAGCCCGGAAGACCTGGCCTTCTGCACCAGGTCCTTGATCAGCAGCGGCATGTCATTCTGCGTCAGGATGCCGGCCTTGACCCCCTGAAAACCCTTCTTCTGCTGCTGGAACAGGACAGCCTCCGCGTACTTTTTCCGGAGGGCGTCATGCTCCGCAGCCAGCCGCGCTGCGCGCGACGATGCCGGCGCCAGCAGCGCGAAAAACAGGACGGCAAGCAGGAAACCAAGCGCCACTGCCGTCGCGGAGGCGATGCGCAGTTCCCTATTTTCCCGGTCCCGGGCGAAGCGCCGAAGCCATGCCGGCGTTTCCATGTCCTTGATAGATCGCGGTAACATTGAACGAAATGCGTCCCTTCTCGATTGTCTGGTTCTTCAGGAGCGGGTCCCTGAAGGACGATGATCTTTCAAGCCCCACCACGAGGTTGCGCAGCGCTTCAGGAGACTGCGCATGGCCGTCCAGCGTCAGCGCGCGGCCCTTGGGATTATATGCGATCTTGTCCAGCGCCACGCCGACGGGAAAGAGCTCCTCGATGCTCGTCAACAGCCTGGTCCAGGAGAACTGCTTCGCCTCGACCAGTTCCGTCATGGAAGCGAGTTCGGCCACGAACCGCTCTCGCTCCTGCACCACCGGCTGCAGGGCTGCAAGGCGGGACCGGGCTTCCTTCACCTGCTGTTCCATTTCCGCTGCCTGCGCGCGCAGCGAAACAGCCCGCCAGAGCAGGAGAGCGGCGGCCAGGGCCAGCACCACGCACGCCGTTGCGAGCCCGGCCAGGACCTTCTCGATCAGCCGGTAGTTCCTGCCCGCAAAATTCAGGGAGATCACAGGGTCCCTCCCGCGCCGAGCAGGGCCGCATGCGCCGCCGGCGCCGCAGCCTCACCTGCGGCAGCGCCTAGCACGGCAGGCAGCACGGCAACATCCATGGACAGCGACGATCTGACTCCCTCTGCAACGGCATCGAGCGCATCTGCCGTACCGGCAAGAAAGAGGAGGTCCGTTCCGGCAAACTGCGCCCGGTCCCGATGGGTATAGAAATGGATCGAATCGCTGATCTCCCTGATGAGGCGCAGCCGGGATTCTTCAGATGAAGCGCGTCTCACTTCCTTCCAGCGGTAAAAGAGAATATGCTCCCTGTCGGCGACCATGGCGGTTGCAGCGTCGTCGGAGATGTAGGCAAAAGCGAATGTCCGGGGAAGATCAGGAAGCAGCGGCGCGTAATGGTCCAGCGCGTGGAACGAGGCGGGTCCGATGGACCAGGGCTGGACGCCCAGGTCCCTCAGGAGCGATTCGTACTGGCCGATCACATTCGCCTTTGCTGCGCAGGCAAGCAGGGCATGGGACGTTCCCTCCCGCCGGTGTGCGCGATAGCGGAGCACGGTCCCGGCAGTGTCAAAAGCGGCAGCTTTCTCAAGGCGCCAGCGCAAAAGCCGCTCACGGTCAGCGGCCTTTGGCGGAAGTTCGTCGAATTCGAGCATCTGGATGCGGAATATCCTGTCAGGAAGGCTCAGGGCCGCGCGCCTGGCATTGAAACGGGAAAGACGGGCGAGGCAATCGCCCAGCCTGTCGGAAAGGACCTTGAAGTCAAGAATATTGGGAGCAGCGTACTCTTCTTCCACAACGCCTGCGGGAAGGTCCGCCGTTTCCACCGCCAACACCGAAGCCTGCGCGCCCCTTCCGGCCAGGACTACCACCCTCACGGCGCGGGCGGTGATCCCGAGAGCCAGCACCGGTTTTTTCTCAAAAAAACGAAGCATTGCGTATATTAGCAAGGTGTTATAGCGAAGTCAATCGTTAGTTGTAAACAGGGACTGTCCCCCTTCTCTGGTTTACGGGGACTGTCCCCGTTGCAGCAGCGCTACAGCAGCATGCCAAGGCCCAAAAAGATCTCGACGCAGTAGCATGCAAGGATGGCAAGACCCATCTTGTAATGCAGGTCCCGCGCCCGGACCTCGGCCCCCGCGATGCGCCGCGACACTGCATAGGTCGCGCCGAGAAGCAGCACAATGGCTGATCCCAGAAAAAGATGCAGCGGATGTTCGAGCAGATCGCCCTTCCCGAAGACCCCGACGAGGGCCAGGCCTGCAACGAACCCGGCCGTGCCCAGCACAGCCAGCACAGGCCCCGCCTTCCGGTGGCGCAGCACTTCGGCCTGGGGAAAGGGCCCGCCCTGGAGCCTGCGCCGCCGGATCAGCAGGCCGAGCCATCCCTGATAGCAGAAGAGCAGGAACAGAAGCGTATTGTAGGACCCGTGCAGATATTTAAGATAGAGGTGCAGCTCCCGGTCGGTCATGTTCGCCCTCTCCTGTCCGGCATACCTCCTGCGCTACTCGACCACCACGAGCACGCCATGCATGCCCCGGTCCTTGTGGCTCTTGAAGAACAAGAAGCGCTTTTCACAGGTGAATTCATAGGTGCCTGCTTTCGTGGGAGTGAACTTGATGACCTTCGGCTCAGTGCCGAGATCGACGGAAAAATCGATGCCTGCTTCAGGCGCCTTCAGCACGATATCGTGGGGCGTCATGCCTGGTTCGCGCTTCACCACCAGCTCCACGGGCGCATCCTTTTTTACCGTAATATGGCCGGGATCAAAGAAGTACCCGCCTGCCAGCATCTCGACCCGCTGGACGCCGTCTGCGCCGATCGTTGCCACAACCTTCTTCACCGGCTGCTCGGCTCCGGGCACAGCGCCGGCCATGAAGAGCACCAGAAACGCTGCTGCAATAAGAGACATGCGGTATCTCATTTTCGTCCTCCTTTTTTGCGTTCTTGATGAATGAGGAATATGACTCTCTGCGACATCCTATACTAAGCCTACCACGAGTTCGCAGACCTTGCAAGGCAGCTGTATTCGGGTGTCATTTGGGAAGAGACCGGGAAGATAGGACCAGGATCATGAGACAGCTGCACGCTTTACGATCTTATTTACGGTTTGAATTATAGAACTAGAGTTTAGAGCGAACTGATCCTCTCGTCGTGATTTTCACGGCGCCATCAG
>JBBIHD010000289.1:0-2869 GCA_037447195.1 Nitrospirota bacterium
ACGCGCGAACGGTCATGGCCCTGCAGAAGGAATTCGACATCCTTGGCATGGCCCATATCACCGGCGGCGGCATCACCGAGAACACGCCCCGTATGCTGCCGAAAGGCGCCCGCGCCCTGGTCCGGAAAGGCTCCTGGGATATCCATCCCCTCTTCTCCCTGATCCAGCGCCACGCGGGAGTGGACGATGAAGAGATGTACCGCGATTTCAACATGGGCATCGGCATGATCCTCGCTGTCCCGGAAAAGCAGGCCCAGGCGGTCATCAGGAAGGCGAAGCGGCTCGGCGAAAAGGCCTTCCGCATCGGCGAGATCGTGAAGGGAAAGCCGGGCGTGCAGTACGAGGAGTCCAGGAAGCCGGGAAGATAGAAAGAGTCCCAGGAAGGCAGACCCTTTGACTGCTCTCCTCCTCACCCCCTTCCTGCCTGCATCCCCTATACTGCATGATGCACACCGCTGAGAACCTTATGAAAAAACTACGCATAGGCATCCTCGTCTCGGGACGGGGTTCCAACCTGCAGGCCATCATCGACAATGTGGAAAAGGGTTCGCTGGCTGCCGAGATTGCCGTCGTGATCAGCGACCAGGCCGAAGCCTATTCGCTGGAACGGGCGCGGAAGCACGGCATCCCTGCGGTCCACGTGAGCGCCAAAGGATACAAGGGCAAGCGGGAAGCCTATGATGCCCTGCTGGTGCAGGCGCTGCAGGAGCAGAACGTTGACCTGGTCTGCCTCGCCGGGTTCATGCGCATCATCACGCCGACGCTGCTCGCCGCCTTTCCGGACAGGATCATGAACATCCATCCGTCCCTGCTGCCCTCGTTCCCGGGCCTGCATGTGCAGAAGGCGGCCATCGACCACGGCGCGAAGTTCTCAGGCTGCACCGTGCATTTCGTGGACGAAGGCATGGACACGGGGCCGATCATCATCCAGGCCGTTGTTCCCGTTCTGGACGGAGATACGGAAGACAGCCTCGCTGAGCGCATATTGAAGCAGGAGCACGTCATCTACTCGAAGGCGATCCAGCTGTATGCCGAAGGGAAATTGACGGTGCGGAACGGGAAGGTCTTTGCTTCAGGTTCAGGATGCAGCGGTTCCGAATTCCAGATGAATCCGTAAGACAGGCATCCGAATTCCTGAAAAAGGCAATTGGACGCTGATTTCCGCCGATGAACGCGGATAAAACTGAATTATTAAGTGAAAGATGATTATAACTATACAGGACCCAAGAATTTACTCACACAAAGGCACGAAGCACACTAAGGAAAACAAGGATTCGTCCGGCTTTTTGTTTCACACGTAAGACTTCAAGCCTTTCTTCGTTCCTTTGTGGCGACCTGTGAGAATGACACGCGTGGTTGCAGATGCTTAACCGTCCGGACTAATATGTTACCCCGATAATTTCTGCTTTTCATCTGTCTTGATCCGCTTTTATCAGATGTTATCCGCGTCCAAGTGCTTATTCCCGGTTGAAAGGCTTTTCCCCACAGTCCAAATGCTTTTCCAGAATGATCCGGACCAACCGGCTCCTGCGCCCGGCCCTGCAAACAGCACAGGCGGCACGCGCCTGTGAACGCATGCCGCCTGCACCTGCAGCTGGATATATCCCTGACGCTTATTTCTTGAACACACTGAAGAACTTGTCGGCCACGCCCTTCTCCATCTTCGATACCGCCTCAAGCTCCCCGGCATCGAGCCAGACACCCTGGCATTCCGAGCACTTGTCCACCTTGATGCTCTTGTAATCGATCTCGATCAGCTTCATGCCGCACTTGGGGCAGCTCATGTAGTGCAGGTCCTTCAGCTTCGCCTTCTCGGCGGCGGCCATCTGCTTCTGCTTGTCCTCCTCGGTCTTTCGGCGGCGCTCATATTCTTCACGCGCAAAAAACTCCTCTTCGCGTTCGCTTGGTCTCATCATGACGTAACCTCTCCTTTCGTTGTATGGATTTATTGTCACGGCATCCGCTGCCTGGTCATGCTCCTCCGCCGGGGTACACGATGCGCTTCACGCGATCGAGCTTCCCGATCACTTCGTCCACGGTACCGGCAAGCACATTCACATGGCCCATCTTCCGCCTGTTCCGCACGTCCTTCTTTCCGTACAGATGCAGCTTCGCCCCTTCAACGGCCAGCAGGCTGTCCAGATCGATGGCCGCGGGGTCAACGCCCAGGATGTTCAGCATGCCCGTGGGGCAGAGCAGCCGGGGCCGGGACAGGGGCATGCCGCTCAGCACGCGCAGCAGCATCTCGAACTGAGATATGTCGCAGCCGTCCATGGAATAGTGGCCGGAATTGTGGGGCCGCGGTGCGAATTCATTGATGAGCAGTTCCCCGTCCTTTGTCAGGAACAGCTCAACGCACAGAACGCCCACCAGGTCAAGGGCATGGGCAAGGTCCTGCGCGATCTTCTGGGCACGCGCAGCGACGGCCGCGTCGATCCGCGCCGGCGCCACAGTGGAAAGCAGTATCCCGTTGTCATGCACATTCTCCACGACGGGGAAGAATGCCGTGCTGCCCTGCCGGTCCCGGGCGCATACCACGGAGACCTCTTTTTCAAAGGGGACGAACTCTTCGGCAACGACGTCCTGCGCAAGCTCCGCCTTGACCGCCGCGTAGTCCTGCGGCGTTTTGATGATAAAGAGGCCCTTTCCGTCATACCCGCCCCGCGAAAGCTTCACGACCAGGGCCTGCTTGCCGGCCAGGGCATCGAGGCCCTTCCCGTCCTTCAGGATCCAGAACTTCGGCGCCGGAAAGCCCCGGCCCGCCAGAAAGGTCTTTTCCGCCTCGCGGCTCTGCTTGATGCCGAGCACGGCTGACGAAGGGAACACTTCGATGGCCTGCTCAACCTCCTGCACGATGCGCATGTCGAGG
>JBBIHD010000289.1:2884-3423 GCA_037447195.1 Nitrospirota bacterium
AAATTCATAGGTCGCAAGGCCGCAGGCGCCGGTGAACTGAGCAAGGGACGACGGAGGGTAGGCCAGGTCTGCCGCCTGGGCGCCGGGGCCCTCGATGTCCTGGTCCAGCACCACCGTGCCGTAGCCCATGCGCCTGCATTCCAGGGAGAACATTCGGCCGAGCTGACCGCCGCCGATGACGCCGATGCGGGAACCGGGTCTGAGCCGCATCTAGGATGTTCCTTGTCCGGGCAGTTTGGTGTTCACGACCTTCTCCCGTATCTGCTCGCGGTAGGCCGCGACGCGCTCCCGGATCTCGGGATATTTTATGCCCAGCATCCGGGCAGCCAGCAGCCCCGCGTTCTCGGCATTGCCGATGGCCACGGTCGCCACGGGAACCCCGCGCGGCATCTGCACGATGGACAGCAGGGAATCGAGCCCCTGCAGGGGCGTCACCGGGATCGGCACGCCGATGACGGGCAGCGGCGTCTTGGAGGCCGTCATGCCGGGCAGATGGGCCGCGCCGCCTGCTCCGGCAATGATCACTTCAATGCCCCTGC
>JBBIHD010000290.1:0-3404 GCA_037447195.1 Nitrospirota bacterium
CACAGAGAGAGAAAATACTTATTATCAACAGGGATTTCTTCGTGTTCTTTGTGCGGACCTGTGAAAATCAGATTTCTTGCGGGTCCATCAATTTTGATGTTTGAACTTTACCATCTATCCTATTCTTCTCAATCCATCGGCGATCCGTATGGTCGCGCCGCGCCAGGTGGGAAAAATGCCGGCAACAGCGCCGACGATAAAGGCGGCGAGCAGATCAAGACCCACCGTCGCCGCCGTCACATGGAAGACTGGGAAGAACTGGCTCAGCTCCGTTTCGATCCATCGGGCCGCCGGGAAGGTGGCAACAACGCCGAGCGCGCCGCCGGTCATGGCGATCACCAGGGATTCGCCGAAGACGGCGCCGGCGATGTGCCGGGCGCCGAAGCCCAGTGTCTTCATCGTTGCGTATTCGGCGATGCGCTCCCGGGCCGTCATTGCCATGGTGTTCGCCGCCACGACCATGATGATCACGATGACCACGTAGGACACGAGCTGGATGGCGATCACGATGGCCTCGGTCATGGACACGAAGCTCATCTGGAAGGCCCGCTCCGTCTCGGTCAGCGTCTCGGCAAGGGAGTTCTTGAAGAGGTCGTCCACGGCCAGGGATATCTGCGAGGCAAGCTCCGGACTGGACAGGCCGATGACATAGAACCCCACCTGGTCGGCCCTGCGGGGCACGGTCTTTTTCATCGTCTCATTCAGGTAGTCCCAGTGAAAGAAGAACTGGGTCTCGTCGGTGTTCTTCTGCCTTCCCTGGTAGACGCCGCGCAGCACGAACTCCCAGTTGCCGGGAAAGATCGTGCCCTTGAGCGTGATGAGATCGCCCACCTTCCAGCCGAACCGTCCGATCAGGTTGCGCCCCGCCACGGCGCCCTTGCGGTCGAGCAGAAAGGCCTTTTCCTGCTCCGGCGGCAGCACGAACTCGGGATAGAGCTTCAGGTAGCCTGCCGGCTCGACGGCGAAGTTCGGAAAGAAGTTCTTTTCGTCGATATAGACGCCGCCGAACCAGTTTCCCCAGGAAACGCCTTCCACGCCCGGCACCTGGCGGATGCGGTCCTTGTAGGCGATCGGCAGGGGAAAGATGAGGGAAATGGCGTTCCGGGTCACGAGGCGCGATGCCGAGGACGACTCGACGCCCAGGTACCACAGGTCCACGAGGGTGCGCAGCAGTCCGAAGGCGAGAACGGCTATGGCCACGCCCACGACGGTCAGGACCGTGCGGAGCTTGTGGCGGAAGGCGTTCCGCATGATGAGCTTAAGTACGAACATCGTTCAGCACGCCCTTTTCAAGATGCCTCACGAGGTGCGCCTTCTCGGCGGCCCGGGGATCGTGGGTCACCATGATGATGGTCTTGTTGAACTCCTGGTTCAGACGGCCCATGAGGGACAGCACGTCCCCGGCAGAGGCCTTGTCCAGATCGCCCGTGGGCTCGTCGGCCACGAGGATGGTCGGGTCCGTGATGAGCGCGCGGGCAATGGCAACGCGCTGCTGCTGGCCGCCTGAGAGCTGGGACGGGTAGTGGTCCATGCGGTCCGTGAGGTTCACGACCCCCAGGGCCGTCTCGACATGCTCTTTCCGGTCGGCCCGCGAGAGGCCGGTGAGCAGCAGCGGCAGTTCCACGTTCTCGAAGGCCGTGAGCACGGGGATGAGGTTGTAGAACTGGAAAATGAAGCCCACGTTCACGGCCCGCCAGGCGGCGAGTTCCGTCTCCGTGAGCGCGGTGATGTCCTCGCCGTTCACGAGCACGGTTCCGCTGTCGGCCTTGTCGATGCCCGCGATGATGTTCAGCAGCGTGCTCTTGCCTGAGCCCGAAGGGCCCATCAGCGCCAGGAACTCGCCCTCGGCTATGTGAAAGGTGATGTCCTGCAGCACGGGGATCTGCTGGTTCCCGCGGACGTAGGACTTGAAGAGGTCCCTGATCTCGACGATGGCTGGTTTGGTATTGTTCATGATGGCCCTATGAGCCAGGTACAAACTAAAATCTTCTCATGCCGGGGAGGAAAGAACTTCTTTGACGCTGATTTGCGCTGATTTAAATTATCAAGAATCCCGGTTTTTCACAGGTGCTGCTCCGTCGTTATCCGCGTCAAAGGTCCTGGCTCTTCCTGGTCACGGCCTGTCCCTAGTTCCCTTTGACCGTGACACGGTCGCCGTTCTTCAGCTTTTTCGGAGGGTTCAGCACCACCACGCTGCCTGCCTCGGCTCCGGCGCGTATCTCGACCATATCTCCCAGCGCGCCGCCTGTCTCAACAACGGCTTCCGCGACGCGGTCGTTCTTCACGATATAGAGCACCTTCGCTCCGTTCCGCTCCACCACGGCTCCGGGGCTTACGCCCGTCCTTGCATCCTGTTCATTTTTCGCCACGGCCCGTTCAAGAAAAGCGACGCGGGCGCTCATTTCGGGAAGCACCCGCGGATCACGGTCGAGAAAGCGCACCTTGACCATCACCGATGCCTTGGTCCGGTCCGCCGTGGGGACGATCATATGCACGGCGCCGCGGAACCGGGAGTCGGGAAAGGCGTCGAGCTGGATCTCCGTGGGCTGCCCGGTTTTCACCTTTGCCAGGCTCGATTCGGACACGTCGGCCTCGACCAGGAGCGACGACATGTCGGCAATGGTCACGACCGAGGCCCGGGCATTGCTCGCCGCGCCGAGCGGCGTGACGATGTCTCCCACGTCGGCGTCCTTGGTCAGGACCACGGCATCAAAGGGCGCGCGGATGCGCGTGTACTCCACGGCCACGTCGGCCGCATCGAGGGCCGCCTGCGCCGCGTTGATCGCCGATCCGGCCCCGGAAACGGCCGCCTGGGCACGCTTGAACCGCGCTTCAGCGGCGTCGTAGTCCATCCTGGCGATGAAGCCCTTTTCGAGCAGCTCGGTGCTGCGCGCAAAGTCCCGTTTGGCCACCTCGAGCTCGGCCTGCGCCTGTTCGAGGGACGAGCGGGCGTTGTTCAGGTTGGCCGCGGCCTGCTCCCGTGCGGCAACCACGTCCCTGCCTTCGAGCCGGGCGATCACTTCGCCCTTCGCCACCTTGCTTCCCTCCTCGACGCCGAGCCACTCAAGCCTGCCTGTCGCTTTCGAGGCCACGGCGGCCTTGCGCTGGGCAACTACGTATCCGCTGGCGCTCAGCAGTGTGAAGGCCTGGGAGGGATAGACGCGGGTGACCAGGGCCGTCTCGACCACTACGGCCGATCCCGTCGAAGCGAGATAGACGACTGCCATGAGCAGGAACAGCGCGACGGCGGCGATGCCGAGTTTCGGCCGCTTCTGTTTCTTGCGGAAGGCGGCGGCTGATTTGTCGATCCTGAGCTTTGCAAGATCTTCGTTGGCCATGACGGTCCTTTCCTCGGGCAGCATAACAGGGACAGTCCCCCTGGAATCAAAGGGGACTGTCCCTTT
>JBBIHD010000291.1:0-3404 GCA_037447195.1 Nitrospirota bacterium
GGAAGATGCACGGCGCCCGCAGCGGCTTCCTGAGCCAGCAGGGTACCTTTGTCGAGTGACAAGGCATAGGCGGAAATATGCCCGGGCCTTAATCTGACAGCTACTCGGAGCGTTTCCTCCCAGTCAGCCAGGGACTGGCCCGGAATGCCGTAGATAAGATCGATGCCGATGTTCCTGAAGCCCGCCCTGTGGGCCTGGCGGACCGCCTCGTTGGCGCGAAGGGCTGTATGCTTTCTTCCCAGCACGCGGAGCAGTTCGTCCGAGAAGGACTGCACCCCGATGCTCAAGCGGTTCACTCCCGCCTGCAAAAAGGCATCGAGCCTCTCCTGCGAGAGGGAATCAGGGTTCGCTTCAACGGTCCATTCACTGCCGGAAGAGAAGTGGAAGTTTTCTTTCAGCAGCTGAAAGAGGCCTGTGATCTGCCGGGGAGACAGCAGGGACGGCGTACCGCCGCCGACATAGAGGGTCTCGAAGGACTGGTCCTGGAATTCCCTGCGACGCAGGAGCGCTTCGTAGCCCAGGGCCTGAAGGAAGCGGTCCGCAGCCTGAAGGGTATATTCTGTTGAAAAAAAGCCACAGTATCGGCATTTTCGGGCACAGAAAGGTATGTGGATATAGAGGGACAGCATATTGATTTTGTGATGTTTTTTAAAAAGTGAACAGCTCAGGATGCTCGCGTCCGGTAGATAACAGCAAGTCGCATGCCAGAGTGCCCGGGCAGAGGGATGGTCAAGGCTGCGGCAGCGTGATCATGAGCGCCGATTCATCGCAGTCGGGAAACTTGACGCAATTGAGGCAGTCCGTCCAGATCTTGTGGGGAAGTTCCTTCTTGTCCAGATCGGAAAACCCGAGGCTGCGGAAGAACGGGCTCTGGTAGGTGAGCACGAACACGCGCCCCACACCGAGCGCCTTTGCCTCTGCAAGGCAATGGCCCACCAGGGCCTTGCCGATGCCCTTCTTCACCCGGTCCGGTCTGACGGCGAGAGAGCGGATCTCGGCAAGCCCGTCCCAGCTCACATGGAGCGCGCAGACGCCGACGACGGAGCCATTCTCTTCAAAGACCGAAAAATCCCTCAGGCCTTCATAGAGGTCGTTCAGCGTCCGGGCGAGCATCTGGCCCGATTCCGCATAGCTGTTGACGAGGGTCTGCATGGTCTTGACATCGGGGATCCTTGCTTTGCGTATCATACGGGAAAAATTACTCTTTCAGGCGGGTAAAGTCAACAGAAAACAGGATGCGAGACAAAGCGTCCTGGAGGGGCGGGACAACGGGAGTAACGCAGACCAGGGCGTCCGGGTGATCGTTGCGCTCAGGGGCGCGCATGCTCCACGTGCACGCCATTGGTCATGCTGAACTGGCGGGAGGCCCGGCGCGCAAGGTCCCTGTTGTGGGTCACCATGATGAACGTGACGCCCTGCTCCCTGTTCATGGCCTGGAAGAACTGCATCATGTCCTCTTCGGTCCCTTCATCGAGATCGCCCGTGGGTTCATCGGCAAGAATGATCTCGGGTTCGTTCATGAAAGCCCGGGCAATGGCAACGCGCCGCTGCTGCCCGCCTGAAAGCTGGGCAGGATAGGCGTTGATCTTGTCGGACAGGCCCACGCGCCGGAGCAGTTCCTCCGCCTTTCGCCCGCCATCTTCCTTCGCAGATCCGTCCCCTCTCTGGAACAGGAGCGGCAGCATGAGGTTTTCTTTTGCCGTGAGCACCGGCAGCAGACTGGCGAACTGGAACATGAACCCGATCCGCTCAGCCCGGTACTGTGCCAGCCCGTCGCTGTCAAGGGTCCCTATGTCGGCGCCCTTGCACAGGATCGTGCCGCTGGTGGGACGGACAAGGCCTCCGATGATCGAAAGCAGGGTCGTCTTGCCTGATCCCGAATGGCCCACAATGGATATGAACTCTCCCTTTTCCACAGTGAGAGAAACACCGCCCACGGCCCGGATCGTTTCCCCCGCCGCTTCATAGACCTTGGTTATGCCTTCCAGGACCAGCAGCGCCATCGGTCACGCCTCCTTCATCGCGCCCAGAGGCTCGAGCTTCTTGATGCGCCGGAGCGGCGAAAGCGCTCCGATCACGCAGACCGCCACGCCGGCTCCAAGACCGCCGATGGCGATCAGTATTCTGACGGCGAATCCCAGGTCGCCGGCCAGGTCCTTCAGCAGAACAAAGCTCCGGACAAGCACCACGGAAAGAGCCGTCCCGCCGACGATCCCGAGCAGGCTGCCGGCCACGGCGATCAGCAGGACCTCCCAGAGGAACAATCGCACCACGTCCGATTCCCGCGCCCCAATGGCCCGCATGATGCCGACCTCCCGGGCCCGTTCATTGGCGACGGCCGAAAAGACCGTCCAGGCCAGAAATCCCGACAGAAGCGCGGCCAGCACAACGGCGGCCGTAAAGATGCCGCTCACGTCGCGCAGGGTCTGTATGATCCGCTTGCCGATGTCCTTGCGCATCACTGCGTCGGCTTCCAGGATGTTGTTCTCCACGGCGTTTGCCACGGTCCGCGCGTCAAAGCCTTTCCGGACCTTCACGAAGGCGATCGAGACCTGGCCCGGCTTGATGCCGGCAGTCCCGGACCGCATGATATCGGTGATGTTCTCATCACTGATAAAGATGGCATTGTCGAGCCCCGTGCCCGTCTTGTCAAGGACGCCGACCATGCGGAAGACATTGCCGAACAGCATGCTGTCGATCTCCACCAGGCCCACATTGATATTGAAGGCCGACTCATGGCCGACGATGGCCTCGCCCTTCTTCAGGGGCCTGCGAAGCTTTTCGGCCAGCCAGGGACGGACGATGAAGTCGCTCTTCTGATCAAAGGCGACAACGATGGATTCGGGAACGGAGCAGCACAGCGCCGTGAGCGTCACCAGGTATGTCTGCGACGTCACTTCCTCGACCCCTTCGATGCGCCGCACACGGTCGACGACGCTGCCGTCCATGTAGAAGGACTTGACCTTGTTCTCCAGCAGCACCTCTTCGGCTGCGCCGCGGGAGCCCGTCGGCACGACCATGATGTCGGCGCCGAGCCTGCTGGTCATGAGGGCAATGCCCGAATGGACGCGGGTGATGAAAGAGACGGCAAAGACGATCGATGCCGTCAGCAGCATGATGGCGGCTGCGAGCATGGTGCTCCGGACAGCCTTGCGCCGGATGTTCTTGAGGGCGAAGGAAAAAAGGGAAAAGCGGTTCTTCATGGCTTGAATATCTCTTGCTCCGGACATAATGAGAGGGAGGCCCCTTTCGATCAGGAACCTCCCTCGATCAACGGTCGATTGATGCAGCGGTCAGTGTATCAGTTCTTCCAGACAGCGTCAATGCCGCACAGCACGGCCGTCTTGTCGCCCAGGCCGATGCCCTTGTGGCAGTCCTGGCAGACCGATACGGGCTTGTTGATG
>JBBIHD010000292.1:0-3401 GCA_037447195.1 Nitrospirota bacterium
AAGGAGTTGGACATGGCAACTTCGACCGCTGCTTTCCGCGCCGTGTTCGGAACGTAGTCGAGATCGCATTCCGGATCAGGGTTCTCCAGGTTGATGGTGGGCGGCAGCACGCCGCGTTCCATGGCCAGCACGGTGATGACTGCCTCGACCCCGCCGGCAGCGCCGAGCAGGTGCCCGGTCATCGATTTAGTCGAGCTCATCGGTATCTTGTAGGCATGATCACCGAAGACGGTCTTCACAGCCATGGTCTCATACTCGTCATTGTATTTCGTCGAGGTGCCGTGGGCGTTGATGTAGCCCATTTCCGCTGGCGCGATGCCTGCGTCCTTAACGGCCATGCTGATGCAGCGCGCCGCGCCTTCCCCGTTCGGCGCCGGCGTGGTCAGGTGATAGGCGTCGCCGGAGAGGCCGTAGCCGGCCACTTCGGCGTAGATGCGGGCGCCGCGCTTTTGGGCGAATTCCAGCTCCTCAAGGATCACGACGCCGGCCCCTTCGCCCATGACAAAGCCGTCGCGCTGAGCGTCGAAGGGCCTGCTGGCGCGCTGCGGTTCGTCATTGCGCGTGGACAGGGCCTTCATGGCGCAAAACCCGCCCATGCCGATGGGGCATATGCAGGATTCCGTCCCGCCGGCGATCATGGCGTCAGCGTCTCCGCGCTGGATCATCTTGAAGGCGTCGCCGATGCAATGGGTCCCCGTGGCGCAGGCCGTAACGGCCGCCGAGTTGGGTCCCTTGGCGCCGAAGCGGATCGATATCTGGCCCGCGGCCTCGTTGATGATCAGCATGGGGATCATGAAGGGCGAGATCTTGCGGTACCCTTTTTCCAGGTAGGCCTTGTAATACCGTTCGATGGCCGGCAGCCCGCCGATCCCTGCGCTGACGACGACGCCCACGCGGTCGGCGTTCTCCGGCGTCGTCTTGAGGCCCGAGTCGTCCATGGCCATCTGGCTCGCCGCGATGGCAAGATGGATGAAGCGGTCCATCTTCTTGATCTCTTTCTGTTCGATGTACTTGGCCGCTTCAAAGCCGGGGATCTCGCCGGCGATCTGCGTCGGAAAGTCCTTGTCTTCGAAGAAGGTGAGCGGGCCGATCCCGGACTTCCCGTTGATCAGGCCTTCCCAGGTTGCTTCCGTATCCATGCCGACGGGTGTGATCATGCCCACACCGGTCACTACGACTCTGCGTTTCACAGGAGTACCTCCTCCCCTTGAAATCCGAAAAGCCAAAAGACCGGCTCAGCGCTCTCACGCGAAGGGTCTCCTGGCTTTCGGTGGTTCGGGGATATATCTGACAATGCGCTCTCGGCGTCCTCAGGAGGACGCGGTTACTTCGATTTTGCCTTGATGTAGTCGATGGCGCTCTGGACCGTGCCGATCTTTTCGGCATCCTCATCGGGGATCTCGACGCCGAATTCCTCTTCCAGGGCCATGACAAGCTCCACGGTATCGAGCGAATCCGCCCCCAGGTCGTTCACAAAGGACGACTCGAGTTTCACATCGCCCTCGGGCACACCGAGCTGCTCGGAAATGATCTTTATTACCTTCGCGTTGACATCTGCCATTGTATCCTCCCGTATGCTTATTCGATTCCGATATGATGGTGCGGATCGCTCCGCGCTACATGTACATTCCGCCGTTCACATGGACCACCTGTCCCGTGATGTAGGCCGCCCAGGGCGAGGCCAGGAACCGCACGGCGTTGGCCACATCCTCGGGCGTCCCGAGCTTGCCCAGGGGGATCTGCTTGGCCAGGTCCTGCCGGACGTTTTCCGGCAATGCCTGGGTCATGGCCGTATCAATGAACCCCGGCGCCACGGCATTGGCCGTGATGCCCCGGTTGGCGTATTCGCGCGCAATGGTCTTGGTCAGACCGATGAGGCCGGCTTTCGAGGCCACATAGTTCGCCTGGCCGGCGTTGCCCATGGCGCCCACGATGGAGGCCACATTGATGATCGTGCCGCCACGCTGCTTGGTCATGTGCTTGAGCGCGGCCTTGGCGCAGTTGAAGGAGCCTTTCAGGTTGATGCTCAGCACCAGGTCCCAGTCTTCCTCCTTCATGCGGAGGATAAGGCCGTCGCGGGTGATGCCGGCGTTGTTCACGAGGATATCGATCCGGCCGAACTTCTCCGCGACCTGGTCGATCATGGCGGTCACTTCGGCGGAGGCGGCAACATTCGCCTTGAATGCGGCGGATCTGCGGCCCGCGGCCTCGATATCGGCCGCCGTTTTTTGCGCAGCCTCCAGATTGACGTCGCAAATCGACACGTCAGCGCCGTCGGCGGCAAGGGCCAGGGCGATGTCGCGTCCGATGCCCTGGGCCGCGCCGGTAACCAAAGCGGTCTTTCCTGTAAGTGACATGGGTCTCGTTTCCCCACTCTCTTGGATTGTTATTGTTTTCTACTTACCCAGGGCCTTCAGCGTTTCGTCCATGCTCTTCAGGTCTTCCACGTTCAAGATCTTCGCGTCCTTGGCGATCCGTTTCACAAGGCCCGAAAGCACCTTGCCGGGACCGATCTCGATAAAGGTGTCGAATCCCTGTCCCGTCAGGGCGTTGATCGAATCTTCCCAGTAGAGCGGGGAGCTGATCTGCCTGATCAGCGACGGCCTGAGCTCCGCCGCGGTCCGGAGCATCTTTGCATCAGCATTGTTCACGACGGGGATGCGAAGGTCCGCTATCTCGACGGTCTCCAGTTCCCTGGCCAGCCGGTCGCCCGCAGGCTTCATCATGGCGCAGTGTGAGGGAACGCTGACAGCGAGAGGAACAACTTTTTTTGCCCCCGCGGCCCTGGCAAGCTCCATGGCATGCTCAACGGCCTTTTTTTCGCCTGCAATGACGATCTGGCCCGGACTGTTGTAATTTGCAGGGGCAACTATACCATTTTTGGACGCTTCAAGGCAAGTTTTTTCTACGTCCCCGCGGCTCATGCCGAGCACGGCTGCCATGAGCCCCGCGCCTTCCGGCACTGCCTCCTGCATGTAGTTTCCCCGCTTGCGCACGAGGGCGACGGCGTTCTGCAGCGTGAGGCCTCCGGCCGCGGTGATCGCCGTATATTCGCCCAGGCTGTGGCCCGCAACCGCCCCGGCCGCAAGCCCCCGCCGTTCCAAGGGGAGAAGGATTGCGATGCTTGCAGCAAGAATGGCCGGCTGGGTGTTCTCGGTGAGGTTCAGCTTCTCCGCCGGGCCGTGCAGGCAGAGCTGGATGAGGTCGTATCCGAGCGCGGAACTGGCCGTCTCGAATGCCCTCTTGGACTCCTCGAACTGCTCGATGAACTCCTTTGCCATGCCCACATACTGCGAGCCCTGGCCGGGGAAGAGAAAGGCTGTTTTCATGTTCACCTCTTGATGCTTATTCGATAAAATCGAAAAACTCAGATTTAACCACAGAGTCACGGAGGGCACAGA
>JBBIHD010000293.1:0-3400 GCA_037447195.1 Nitrospirota bacterium
TTGATATCATCAAATTCAGGAAGAAGGTGTGCGCCCCCGTAACGGAAGCGGCCCGCAACCTGCTGTCAAGGCACTGTCCTGACGCTGCCGTCGACGAGGTTCCGGATCTCTGCGCGCACAGGAACGGAAGCGTCTCCTTCGTAGACGAACTCGGTGCTGACGATCACCTTGGTGCTGTCAGCAGGAAGGAACATGTTCATCGTTGCCATGCGGCCCTTGCTGTCATGACCGTAATCCGTATAGCTCACAAGCCGCTCCTGGGCGCTGAAAGGCACGTTCGCAAGTTCGAGTACGGCAGCGGGAAGGCTTGCTGCGATCCCGACAAGGAAGCCGCCGACGGTCATTGAAAAGGCATAGGCCACCCGTATCACCGGATCAGGAAGCAGCGATGAGCCTCCCTTTTCCTGCAAGACCGGCCTTGGCGGCTCTTCTCCCGTTCCCTTGCCGACGGCAAGCCGATAGCCTGACGTAGTCCACTCATAAATGACTTTAAAGGGCCTGGCAGGATCTGCGCTCTCGTGCGGCACGAGCGCAATGTCAAAGGAGCGAAGGGGCTGCTTTCCGTCATAGGCGATGATCGTATAGTGCTCTCCCGGTTTCAATGGCCTGTCGCCGATCACCCGGTCGAACAGCGGCCGGCCCCGGTCGTCATAGGATATATCGCTCACCATCACGGTGCTGATGGCGGGCCCCGACGGCATGACCTTGTCGTCGATCCTGGTCCTCCGGGCCATGCAGGATGTGAGAAGAACGGCTACGATCGCAATGCTGATGTGTTTTCTAAGCATGCTATTGATTGCCTCGTTAAAAAAAGAATTTTACCACGGAGTCACGGAGAGCGCGGTGGAAGTCCTGTCAACATCGAAAAGATTCCTGGACTTTATTAAATCGCCTCTCCCTGATGATTGAATGTCGAGCATGCCTTTTCCATATTTATCCGCCTTTATCTGCGTCCATCTGCGGCAAAAGCGCTTTCAATCCTCACCAGCTCGATCACGGTCACTTCCGGCGGGGCCAGGAAGCGCAGGGGCGGGCCCCAGGTGCCGGTGCCGCGGTTCGTGTACAGCACGGCGCCGTGGGGAAGCTCATACGTTCCCGCATTATAGGGATAGGCGATCTTGCTTACGTAGCGGAAGGGAAATATCTGGCCCCGGTGCGTATGGCCCGAGAGCTGGAGATCGAACAGTCCGGCCGATGCCTGGTCAAAGCGAGGCCGGTGCTTCAGCAGGAGGGTGAACCGATGACGCGGAAGTTTCTTGAGCATTTCACTCTCCGGAGCCGGCTTCTGAATGCCCATCTGCGCGCCTGTCTCGTCATCCACGCCTGCAATGGTGATCGGCCCGATGTCCATGCCCCGGCCGCGCAGCAGCGTGAAACCGGCCTCGCGCGTGAACTGGAGCGCCCGGTCGAGGCCTGCATAGTATTCATGATTGCCCGTAACAGCGTAGTTGCCATAGCGTGTTTTCACTGAGCGCAGCAATTCTGCAAGTCCTGTCAGATGGTTGATCTGGGCGTCCACGAGGTCGCCGGTGGACACAAAGATATCCGGCTTTGCTGCATTCACCGCGGCTATGATCTTTTCCATCCGGTCGCAGCGCACGATCAGCCCCAGATGCACATCTGATATCTGCACGATCGTCAACCGGTCCGTGCCGGCAGGAAGCTTTGTCGTCTCAATAGTGATCCGTTCCGTCCTGATGTTCCAGGCCTCGAAATAGCCATAGACGCTAATGAGAAAAGCCAGACCGAGGCTTACAAGAATAGCTATGCGGGGCGGCATCAGGGGGACCGAATATGCCCCGCCTGACAAGCGGTTCGCACCCCGGACAAGGAGGCCCAGGAGATCAATAAGCAGCGTGCTGCACAGGAACAAAAAGAGGAAGGCCATCCAGAGGTAGCCGGCCCAGGCCAGCGTCCGCGCTGCGCCCTCGGCGCCCTGCCGCTCCAGGACCCGGACAAGAACAGGCGCAATCGTCATGCAGACCATGACGACCGCCAGTGCAGCAGCGGCGCCGGCGCTGAGGGACAGGGCGCTCCTGAGGCGCAGCAGCGCCAGGGCGTGCATGCCGCCGTAGATCAGAAAGAATGTGATCAGAAAGAGGCTCATCGTCCGAAGCTGATCCCTATCCCTTCCGCCATTCTCACCAGGTCACCCTGGGGGTCAACGAGCTTCAGTTCGCTGATGACCGCCTCAAGCGGCACGGGCGTGAGCTCAGGCGGCTGGAAGGACACCATGGTCCCGAGCTTGTTCTGGGCGATAAGCTCCACGGCCGTTGACCCGTACCGCGTTGCGAGCAGCCGGTCATAGGGGCAGGGGCTGCCGCCGCGCTGCAGGTGGCCGAGCACGGTGACGCGCACGTCGAAGCCCGTGTGCTTCTTGATCTCTTCGCCCACGCGGTCGCCCATGCCGCCGAAGCGCAGCACATAGCCGTCGTCGGCCTTTTCCCGCACCGCCATCTCGCCGCCCAGGGGCTTTGCCCCCTCGGCAACGATCACGATGCTGGACTTGTTGCCGCCCTTCTTTCTGGCCACAAGCTTCTCGGCCACCTTTTCCATGCTGAAGGGGATCTCGGGAATGATGATCACATCCGCGCCGCCGGCAATGCCCGCTTCGAGCGCGATCCAGCCCGCGTAGCGCCCCATCACTTCCAGCACGATCACGCGCTGATGGCTCTCCGCCGTGGTATGCAGCTTATCGAGAGCTTCCGTGGCCGTGTCAACGGCCGTCTGAAAACCGAAGGTCACATGCGTTGCCAGCAGGTCGTTGTCGATGGTCTTGGGCACACCGACCACGGGAACGCCGAGCTTCTGCAGGCCGTGGCCGATCTTGAGCGAGCCGTCGCCGCCGATCACCACCAGCACTTCGATCCCCAGCGCGCGGATATTTTCGACCACCGTGGCCGACTGGTCCGTCACCACTTCCTTGCCGTTGATGATGTCCTTTACGGCAAAGGGGTTCCCGCGGTTCGTGGTGCCGAGGATCGTTCCGCCCAGGAACAGGATGCCCCGGGTGTTCCAGGGCGTCAGCTCCCGCGTGCGCGTCGGGGTCAGCAGTCCTTCGAAGCCGTCGACAATGCCGACGACCTCCCAGCCGTATTTGAGGGCTGCCGTGCGCGTAGCCGCGCGGATCACGGCGTTCAGCCCCGGTGCGTCGCCGCCGCCCGAAAGGATGCCGATTTTCATGATAACCTCCGGATGTTCATAAGGTTAAGCAAAAAACTGAGAAGACTAGCTGGCCACGGATTGACAGGGATGGACACCGATTTTCCTGGGACTTGAATCATATTCAAAAATCCCCGCAGCTATTCCATTCTCACAGGTCGCCATAAAGGCGCGAAGAAAGGCTTTAATTCTTGAGTTTGGATCAAAAAGCCGAATAAGCCTGTATTTTCCTTCGTGT
>JBBIHD010000294.1:0-3374 GCA_037447195.1 Nitrospirota bacterium
TCCCGCCGTGCGTGCCATGGCATCGGTCGGAGACGACGGCCCCGGGGGGGACGCCCGCCTCGGCGGCGCAGTCCGCGCCGCGATCGCCGGCAACATCATCGACTTTGGCATCTATGACCAGATCGACCTCGAGAGGTCGCTGAGCGATTCCTTCGCCCTGCCGCTGGACGGGCCCGCCTTTCAGGAGCTCTCCCGCGCCGTGCGTTCGGCCCGCCGCATCCTCTATCTCTGCGACAACGCCGGGGAGGTCGCCTTCGACCGGGTGCTGATCGACGTCCTGCGGCAGCAGGGCGGGCGGGTGACCGCCGCGGTCAAGGGCAGCGCGGTGATCAATGACGCCACGCTCGAGGACGCGGACGCCGTCGGGCTCGGGGCATCGGCGGACGAGGTCATCGACAACGGCAGCGACGGCATCGGCACGCTGCTCGAGACCTGTTCGGAGCGCTTTCTGGACGCCTATCGCTCCGCAGACATGGTGATCAGCAAGGGGCAGGCGAATTTCGAGACGCTGCTTGCCGAGAAGGACCAGCGGATATTCTTTCTTTTCAAGGTGAAATGCCCTGTGGTGGCGCGGTCACTCGGCAGGCCTGAAGGCGACATCGTGCTGATGAACGGGTGTGCGGACCTGCCGATGCCCTCAGGCAGCGGCGCAGGGTCCATCATGGAAAAAGCATTTAGCCGCGAATGAGCGCGAATAGGCGCGAATTTAAAAAAAAGAACCAAATGCATGAGACACCTAACTGGTGAATCATCAGAAAGATAAGATGCCTTTGTTTTTTCAATCTTTAACCGTGTTCATCTGTGGTTCAACTGCCTTTTTCAGGTTCATTGTCCATGGCTGAACGAGTGGTTGTTGACGCTGCCGCTCCGGAGAAGGCCTTTGCGCGCTGCCGGGAAGTGATCACGGCGGGCGGCCTGTTCGCCTATCCTACGGAGACCTTCTACGGCCTGGGAGCGGACCCCCGGAATCCAGCGGCAGTGAAGCGGCTCTTCGAAGTAAAAGGCAGGCAGCCGGACCAGCCGATCCTGCTGCTTCTGCCTGACGCGCACAGCGTCGGCGACTGGGCCGCGGAGGTGAGCCCGACGGCGCGGAAACTGATATCTGAATTCTGGCCCGGGCCGCTCACTCTCGTATTCACTGCCCGCGACAGCGTGGCCAGGGAGCTTACGGCGGGAACCGGCACGATCGGGCTCAGGCTGTCCGGCGGCGGGCTCGCGGCCGGGCTGCTCCGCTTCCTGGGCATGGCGATCACGGGCACGAGCGCCAACATTTCAGGCGGTCCCAGCCCGGACACAGCGGAAATGGTTGCGGACACGATCGGCGGCCGCATTGACCTGATCCTCGACGGGGGAAGAACACCCGGCGGCCGCGCATCCACGGTGCTCGATGTGAGCGTTGAACCGCCGCTGCTGGTGCGTGAGGGCGCCGTGGCGGCCGGGGAGATCGGCACGCTCGTCAAGATCAGGAAATGAGGAACTCGCCGGGATGCGGCAGCCCCGTGGTCTCAGGAAGGACCCCAGGTGATTGCCGCGGCACGGTGAGAACGCAGGGGAGGACGATGAATATTCTTGTGATCGAAGATGATGAGCAGGTGCGGAACACCCTGATCGACATCCTGAAGTACAAGAAGCACAGCGTTGACGGCGCCGTCAGCGCGGAGGAGGCGCTTCGAAAGCTTCCCGGAGAGTATGATCTGGTCATCTCCGACATCCTGCTCGAAGGCATGGACGGCATGGCCCTGCTGGGCCGGGTGAACGCCATGCCGTCACCGCTTCCCGTGCTGATGATCACGGGATACGGCGATGCGGTTATGGAAGACCAATGCCGCAAGAACGGGGCCGCAGGGTTCCTGAAGAAGCCTTTTACGGTCCAGAGCCTGCTGGCCGTAGTTGAAGAAGCGGCAAAGAAAAAATGATCGTAATTACTCAGGTCAGCCACTCGCTCCGTCGCTTAGCGTGCTATAAGACGTCTGCACTTCAACAGAGCGAGAGCTTTTACCCGCAGCGCTTTCACACAGCATGCGCTTACACTGCACGCTCACAGCGCCTGTCGTTCATGGCTGACCTGAGTGCCTGAGCAGGTACAAAAAATCTTTTCGAATGAGGAAGAATGCATGAAGAAGACCTTTGTGCTCGACACGAATGTGCTGCTCCACGATCCCCGCGCCATATTTTCCTTTGACGATAATGACGTGGTGATCCCCATTGTCGTGATCGAGGAGCTGGACAGGTTCAAAAAAGGCATCGACGAAATGGGGCGGAACGCGCGCCAGGTTTCGAGGATCCTGGACGAATACCGGCTGCGCGGAAAGCTTTCGAAAGGCGTTGCGCTCGACGGCGGCGGCAGCCTGCGGGTGGAGCTGAACCATCAGTCTCCTCAGCGCCTGCCTCCCGAACTCGTGGCGACCAAGGGCGACAACCGCATCCTGGCCACGGCCCTGAACCTGTGCGAGGGCGAGGATTGTCCTCCCGTCGTCCTGGTGACGAAAGACACGAACCTGCGGATCAAGGCCGACGCGGTGGGGCTCCATGCCGAGGACTTCGAGACCGATACGGTCACGATCGAGGAGCTGTACGGCGGCGAGGCCGAGCAGGACGTGGAGCCGGGGCAGCTCGATGACTTTTACGCCAAAGGCGAGCTGAAGATACCTGGCAGCACGTTCTACCCGAACCAGTTCGTGATGCTCAAGAGCACGGCGCACCAGTCCCAGACAGCGCTTGCCCGGTACAGCCATCAGAAGGGCGCCCTGCTGCCGATCGTGCACGTAAAGCACGGCGTCTGGGGGATAACGGCGCGGAACAAGCAGCAGCAGTTCGCCCTGGACCTGCTGCTGAACGATGATATCCGGCTCGTGACGCTCGTGGGAAAGGCCGGGACCGGCAAAACGCTCCTGGCACTGGCTGCAGGGCTCGAAAAGACGATCGAGGCCCGCATCTACCAGCGCCTGGTGGTCTCCCGCCCCGTGTTTCCGCTCGGGAAGGACATCGGCTTCCTGCCCGGCGACATCGACGAGAAGCTCAAGCCCTGGATGCAGCCGATCCGCGACAATCTCGATTTTCTGATGGGAGCCTCGGCAACGGCGGCGCGGGGCAAGGGCCGGAAGGACATCCAGAGCCTTTTTGACCTGGGCATGATCGAGGTGGAGCCGCTCACCTACATCCGCGGCAGGAGCATGCCGAACCAGTACCTCATCGTGGACGAGGCGCAGAACCTGACGCCCCACGAGATCAAGACCATCATCACCCGGGCGGGCGAGGGCACGAAGGTGGTGCTGACCGGCGATCCTTACCAGATCGACAATCCCTACATCGATTCGGCCAGCAACGGGCTTGCCTATGTGGTCGAGCGGTTCAAGGAAGAGGCCATTGCCGGC
>JBBIHD010000295.1:0-3372 GCA_037447195.1 Nitrospirota bacterium
GAGATTACGTATCATGTATGCCTCTCTCGTTTTCATAGAACTTTTGACACTACCGGGGCCGCGCTCGAAGCGGCATCCTGCCTGACGGGCGGCTGTCGTGATGCGGAATGGTGTGATCAGGCCTGGCGGGGACCGGACTTCCCGGTCTTTTCCGAGCGCAGCTTGTGGTCCACTGCCTCGGCCTGGATCCGGGTCTTGCAGGCCGCGCAGATCGTGTCAGGAGACTCGCTCCCGCAGACCAGGCACCGCTTCCCCAGGCCGGGCTTCAGCCCTTCGGCCTTGAAGATCATCTCCAGGAAGGCGCTCTCGGACACATGGCCGTCCAGGTGCAGGTTCTCGCCGAAGACGGTCTTCGGCAGCTCGTCGATCCCGTATTTCTTCATGAGTGCCGGGAACTGGGCGCCGATGACAATATCGGTGATGATGTAATCGCTCTCCAGGGCCAGCCCGATGGCCGTCTCGGCGACGGGTTTGCACCGGGAGCAGCTGTTCTCAACAAAGACCTGTATCGAAACAGTGCTGGAAAGCATCCTGAGCGGCGCGCTTACTTCCCGCGGGAACCAGACCCTGCCGCAGGAGATGCCCGCGATGCCGTCGATCAAGACGTCCAGGAACACATGCTCAGGCAGGCCGTAGATCTTGAAGAGGCGCATGTTCCTGCCCTGGACAACGATGCAGGGAGCGCGCTTCACGCCGTACTGTTCCGACTTGTCCCGGTCCATGGTGATATCGTAGGACTCCACGGCAATCTTTGCAGAACGGGATCTAAACTCCTGCACGAGCGCCGCCGCGGGCGGACACAGGGGGCAGCCCCTGTCGCTCGTGAACAGGATGATCTTCACGTGGTCCTGCAGCAGCGCAAAATGGCTGTCCAGATAGGATTTTTCGTTATGATTCTGCATGATACCCCCGAACAGCAGGGCAGGAATGCTCGTATCTTTATTATAGCAAAATCACACTGCTCCGGCGTGTAAACGCTCAACAGGCTTGCACGGTCTGTCCATGACTGCTATAATGGTGGCAAAATGTTTCAGGGGGAGGGAGCCATGAATGCGAAACATGCCACCACGTTAGCGAGGATATTGCTCGTGTTCCTTGTATTGGCCGGCGGCTTTGCGCTGGCCGAAACCATCGGCGGCGGCGACATCACTTTCAAGCCCGCGAACGCCAAACCGGTGCTCTTCAGCCATGAAAAGCATGTCCATGAAAAAGGACTGAAATGCACGGGCTGCCATTACCAGATATTCCAGATGACCAAGGGTTCCTACAAGATGGAAATGAGCAAGATCACCAAGGGCGATTTCTGCGGCAAGTGCCACAACGGCATCAAGGCCTTTGATGCAACGGACGCCCAGCACTGCGAACGGTGCCATAAATAGATCAGGAGGTCATAGTTATCATGGGTAGACGCATCGGCATTCTCGTGCTCCTCGCAGCTCTGTGCATTCCCGCCGTGATCATCGCCCAGAGCGGAGGAGATCTGAAGTTCACGCCCGCCGGCATGGACCCCATACTGTTCAGCCATGACCACCACACCAAGGTCAAAGGCGTAAAGTGCATGGCCTGCCACTTCAATATGTTCGAGAAGACCGGCAAGGGCTACCAGATGAAGCGCGAGAAGCTGACGAAGAAGGATTTCTGCGAATACTGCCACAACGGCATGAAAGGCTTCGACGCACAGTCAACAAGGAACTGCACCCGCTGCCATGTGCCGAAGCGGGGCCGCTGAGGCCCTTCCTCAGCGCTACTCAGAGGCGCGGATGCGGTGCTTTTTGATCTTGTACCGCAGCACCCGCTCGCTGACGCTCAGCTTTTCAGCGGCCCGCGTCTGGACTCCGCCCGCTTCCTTCAGCGCTTCCAGGATCAGCCCCCGCTCCACCGTATCCAGCGTCTCGTTCAGCGAGCCGCCCGCCTTCCAGCAGGTGAGCTTCTTCTCATCATCCGCTGAGCGGAGATGGAGCGGCAGGTCGGCAGTCGCGATCAGACCGCCTTTAGCCAGCACCACTGCCCGCTCGATGATGTTCTCCAGCTCCCGCACATTGCCCGGATAGGCGTACCGCATCAGCACATCCCGCGCTTCGGCGGACACACCGCTGATCTTCTTCCGGTTCTCCTCGCGGTATTTCTGAACAAAGTGGTCGATCAGAGCGGGAACGTCCTCTTTGCGGTCCCGGAGAGGCGGGATCACGATGGAAACCACGTTCAGGCGATAGTACAGGTCTTCGCGGAACTTCCCCTCGCCCATGGCCTGCTCCAGATCGCGGTTGGTTGCTGCGATCACCCGCACGTCGACCTTGATCGTCTGGTTGCCGCCGAGCCGTTCAAACTCCTTCTCCTGCAGCGCCCGGAGCAGCTTCACCTGCATGCCCGGCGTCAATTCGCCGATCTCGTCCAGGAACAGTGTGCCGCCGTCAGCGGCCTCGAACCTGCCGACCCTCCGCGCCGATGCACCCGTGAACGCGCCCTTCTCATGGCCGAAGAGCTCACTTTCGAGCAGTGTTTCCGGAAGCGCGGCGCAGTTCACCTTTACGAGCGGCGCATCGGCCCGGGGGCTGTGGAAATGGATCGCCTTGGCCACAAGTTCCTTGCCCGTGCCGCTCTCGCCGCGCAGCAGCACCGTGGCCGTGCTTGCGGCAACGCGGCCCGCCATGTTCAGCGCGTCTTCCATGGCCCTGCTGGCGCTCACGATCTCCTTGAACTTGTAGCGCTCCCGGAGCTGCTCTTTCAGCGCCGTGTTCTCGCGGATCAGGTTCTGGCGCTCCGATATGCGTTCGATCAGCAGGGCAAGCTGGTCCAGGTCAATGGGCTTGGGAAGATAATCATAGGCGCCTGCCTTGATGGCCTTCACCGCCGTCTCAATGGTGCCGAAGGCGGTCATGATGATCACGGCCATGTCGGGATTGATCTTTTTTGCCTCGCTCGACGTCTTGAGGGCGTCAACGCCCGGGATATTGCAGTCCGTCAGGAACGCGTCAAACCGTTCGCGCCTGATGGCATCCACCGCCTCCTGAACGGTCCCGACGCCGAGCACGTCATGACCCTTCTGCGAGAGGTACTGCTCGATCCTCTTCCGCTCCTTTTCCTCGTCGTCCATTATCAGTACACGCGCTTCCTGCATGGGTCTCTATCACCTCTGGTATGGCGTGGGGTAAAAGGAACGGTGACGTAAGTCGGCAACGACGCCTGTTGCGTTATTCGGTTACGTTCTTCGGCATTAAGACGCTACCGGCAAACGCCGACCGAAACGGGCATCGTGACCGGAACCGCTTTTCAACGCTCTGCCCTATGCGCCCTGCCCTTTGCTGAATTTCCGGTACAGATCCAGCACGATGCCTTCCCGCAGTCCCCAGTCGCTCACGAGCATCTCGCCAT
>JBBIHD010000296.1:0-1478 GCA_037447195.1 Nitrospirota bacterium
GGTGCTCAGGTCAGCCTTGAGCGATAGGCGCTGTGAGCGTGCAGTGTAATCGCCCTCGGACCGAAAGCGCTGAGGATATAAGCACGTGCTCTGTTGAAGTTTCGGCGTATTATGGCACGCTAAGCGACAGAGCGAGCGGCTGACCTGAGTAATTACACATTCGGAATGATTCTCACTGCACCGATACTGCTCACCCTGCGCCGCGGCGCTCCGCCTGTCATGGACGGCGCCATCGCGGTCCTGCGCGGCCGGATCCTCGCTGCCGGCCCGGCCGGCATGGTCCTCCGGAAATACCGGGGCCACCGCGTACTGTCCTTTAAAAACGCCGTTCTGATGCCGGGCCTCGTGAACGTCCACACCCACCTCGAACTTCCCGCTTTGCTGAAGGATATCCGCTCCTCATCGCTCCCCGACTGGGTGTTGAGCCTCATGGCCGCAAAAAAACGGCTCACCCCTGCCGACTACCGGAACGCAGCAGCGGAAAACATCAGGACCCTGCTCCGGACAGGCACGACCACCCTGGGCGAGATCTGCACCCAGGGAGCCAGTCCTGCGCTCCTGAAACAGAGCGGCCTTCGCGCTGTCATCTATCACGAGGTCATCTCCATGGACCCGTCATCACCCCTGCCCGTACCTCCGGCAGGAATGGCACGGGGGCGATGGGTGCGGACCGCGCTGCTGCACCCCGGCATCTCACCCCACGCTCCTCACACGGTTTCGAAATCGGCCCTTCGGAAGATCGCTGATGCTTCGCAAAAAAGAGGACTTCCTCTCGCCATGCATGTAGCCGAATCCCCTGACGAGGTCCGCCTGCTGCAGGGCGGGAAAAGCGGCTTTGCCCGCATCTACAAAAAGGCAGGCTGGGATCTTTCCTGGGCGCCTTCGGGCCGCTCGCCCATTGACTACCTTGCGCAGACCGGCATTCTGGGCCCCCGTTTTCTCGCGGTCCACGCGGTCCATGCTGATGCTCATGACCGGATGCTCTTGAAGAAGGCACGGGTGGCCGTGGCGCACTGCCCGCGCAGCAACAGCGAGACCCGCGTGGGAACAATGCCGCTCAAGAGCTTTCTTGATGAAGGCATCACCATGGGCCTCGGCACGGACAGCCTGGCCAGTTCACCGAGCCTCAGCCTCTGGGACGAGATGCGTGCGGCCCTTGCCCTGCACCGGAACACGGGGGTGACCGGCCAGGAACTGCTGCTGCTGGCCACCGCGGGCGGAGCGCAGGCCCTCGGCATGGGCAGCCGCATCGGCAGCATCGAGGCAGGAAGAAAAGCAGACGTCATCGCGGTGCCGCTGCCCCTGAAAAACACCGGTGACATCTATTCCGACTTGCTCAGGGAAACGGAATCAAGTATTATGACCATGGTTAACGGGAGAATAGTGTATCGGGCATAGCTCATGGGCAGACTGCACCTTTCCCTGCATCAGCGCAATTCACCCCGCTCCGCGCCGCATCGAATGAATGATCATCCCGT
>JBBIHD010000296.1:1578-3368 GCA_037447195.1 Nitrospirota bacterium
AAGACTATGACCATCGAAAAGATCAAGGACAAAGTGCATGCAGGCCGGCGGCTTACCGCCGAGGACGGCCTTGCCCTGTTCCGATCCCATGACCTGCTCGCTCTCGGACGCATGGCCTCCGAGGCAGCGCAGCGGAAGAACGGCAGCAAGGTCTATTTTGTCCAGAACATGCACATCAATCCCACGAACATCTGCGTCAATCGCTGCACCTTCTGCGCCTTCAGCCGGAGCAAGGGCGAAGAAGGCGCCTACGAAATGAGCATCGGTGATATTCTGGGCCGGGCGCGCACTGCTGGCGGGAATGTTCGGGAGTTCCATATCGTCTCAGGACTCCATCCCGACCTGCCTTTCGCATGGTATCTGGACATGCTCCGGGCGCTCAAAAAAGAGTTCCCTGCCGTCCATCTCAAGGCATTCACCGCCGTTGAGATCGATTACCTCGCGAAGATCGCCGGCCTCGGCCTGTCCGAGACGCTGCTGAAACTGAAGGAAGCAGGGCTGGGCTCCCTGCCCGGCGGAGGCGCCGAGATCTTCGATGCGCCCGTGCGCAACACCCTCTGCGCCGAAAAGATCAGCGGCGCGCGGTGGCTCGAAGTGATCGAGGCCGCCCACAAAGCGGGACTCAAGTCGAATGCCACCATGCTCTACGGCCATATCGAGACCTATGAGCACCGCATCGACCACCTGGTGCGGCTGCGCGAGCTCCAGGACCGCACCGGGGGCTTCCAGGCATTCATTCCCCTGAGCTTTCATTCCCAGAACACGGAAATAAAGAAATCCGCCTATACCACGGGATTCGACGATCTCAAGACCCTTGCCGTGTCCCGTCTCATGCTGGACAACTTCGACCATATCAAGGCCTACTGGGTCATGCTGGGCGAAAAGATCGCCCAGGTCTCCCTCAGCTTCGGTGTGGACGACCTTGACGGCACGGTCGTGGAGGAGCGCATCACCCGCGCGGCCGGCGGCGCAACGGACGGCAGCATGACGCGGGACGAACTCCTGCACCTCATCCGGCAGGCAGGCAAGACCCCGGTGGAGCGGGACACGGTCTATCGGGAGATCAAGGTGTGGGAATAGGCTCGCGGACCTGGCCACTGCAAGGATCGAGCTGACGTCCCCTGAGCGATGGGGATGCCAACTCGATCACCGGCGTATGTGATCGCCAGTAGAGATGATGAGACAAGCCCTTTCCATGCGTTGCGCGCCGGCACGGGGAGCTGACGGACTGATCGCTGATACACTATGAAGACAATGAGCATTGAATCGAACATAACCGCAGGTAAACGCATCGCCGACGACGAAGCGCTTGCGTTGTACCGGAGTGCGGACCTCCTGACCATGGGCGAACTCGCTTCGTCCATCCGGAAGCGGCTCCATCCGGAGCGCGTAGTGACCTTCATCGTCGACCGGAACATCAACTACACCAACATCTGCAGGAACCGCTGCTCCTTCTGCGCTTTTTACCGCGACGCGGACAGCCCTGACGCCTACGTGCTCACCAGGAATGAGATATTCCGGAAGATCGAGGAGACCGTGGCCCAGGGCGGGACGCAGATCCTTATGCAGGGCGGCGTCCACCCCGATCTCGGCATCCAGTATTTTGAGGAGCTCTTCTCGGCAATCAAGGCCCGCTTCACCATCCAGATCCATTCCCTCTCGCCCTCGGAGATATCCTTCCTTGCGGAACACGCAAAGATCAGCGTAGCAGACACCCTGCGGCGCCTCCGGGACGCGGGCCTCGACTCCATCCCCGGCGCAGGCGCCGAGATCCTCGTGGACCGCGTGCG
>JBBIHD010000297.1:0-3358 GCA_037447195.1 Nitrospirota bacterium
CGAGTCCCGGGTCTTCGTGGGCCACCGGGTGCAGTTCAGCGATGCCCGGGGGCCGGGCAAGGGCGGCATCCGCTTCCATCCCGACATGACGGCTGAACACGCGAGCGACCTGGCCTTCCTGATGGACCTGAAGTGCGCGGTGGTGGACATCCCCTTCGGCGGAGCCAAGGGCGGCGTTGCAGTCGACGCTTCGACGCTCAGCCGGGCCGAGCTGGAGCGGGTGACGCGGGGCTACATTCGCGCCATTGCCGACGTCATCGGCCCCTTCAAGGACATCCCGGCCCCCGATGTGTATACCGATGAGCGCACCATGGCCTGGATCCTGGACGAGTACGAGCGCATCAGGCGCGAGCATACGCCGGCCGTGGTGACGGGCAAGCCGCCGGAGCTGGGCGGCATTCGCGCCCGGCGGTTCTCGACAGCCCTGGGCGGCGTGCATGTGCTGGAAGAGGTGATGAAGGCGCGGGGCCTGAAGGCCGCCGATGTTCGCATTGCGATACAGGGGTTCGGCAATGTGGGCGAGAACGCGGCACGGCTGCTGCACGAGCGCGGCTATCGCGTTGTGGCGGTGAGCGATGCCAAGGGAGGCATCCATGATCCCGCGGGGCTCGCTATCGCGGTGCTGAGCGAGCACAAGAAACAGACCGGCAGCGTGAAGGACTTTCCCGGCGCACGGAACGTCACGAACGCGGAACTGCTGGTCATTCCCTGCGACGTGCTGGTTCCGGCGGCATTGTCGAGCCAGCTTACGGAGCAGAATGCGCGCGAGGTTCAAGCATCGATCGTCCTGGAGCTGGCGAATGCGCCGACAACGCCGGCGGCAGATGATGTCCTTTTCAAGCGCGGCGTGCTGGTGATCCCCGATATCCTGGCAAATGCCGGCGGCGTGGTGGTGAGCTGGTTCGAATGGAGCCAGAACCTGAGCGGCGACATCTGGGAGGAAAGCAGGGTGCTGGAGCGGCTGCGCCGGATCATGACCAGCGCCTATGCAGATGTGCGCGGGATCAGCGAAGCGACGGGGCGCCGCCTGCGCCGCGCGGCCTTTGAGCTGGCGGTGAAGCGCATCCTGGAGGCTGAACGGCTGCGCGGGGTCCTGTGACGTATAGTCGGCGAGGGTAAGGGTGTTTTCTGGCTCGCAGCCCCTTCACTCCGTCGCGCATGCGTGCCGGTTCATTGCCGGCAGAACTGTACGAATCCTCATATTCCTGAGACAGTTGCAGGTCGAAGCGCCGCGGAGCACGCTCCGGGCGCGACTATCGCTCAAGGGCTGCGAGCCTCGCAGGCATCACATTTTGGGAAAGTCCTGGCCTTTTCTGGGTTGACTTGCAGGCGCTTTTTTGTGATAATGACCGCCGGTCCGGAATTGCGGACCGGAAATCATCAGGCTGGGAGGCGACACCCATGGCAACGAAAACGAACTTTGTTCTGAAGGTAGCTGATGCAAAGCTGGCCGACGTGCAGAAGGCGCTCAAGGACGCCGGCATCAACGTGCTGAGCCTCATGGAGATCCACCGGGAAGAGGCCGCCTGATCACAGTCCGGCCGGCCCGGCGCTCTGTTCCGCAGCTCCCGGAGCATCCGCTCCGGCATCTGCTATACTTATAAGTGACGGTCATGCAGGAATTATGAAAGTGACGCTCGATGATCTCGAAGAGGTCGCGCAGGCGCTCTCCATCAAGGTGTCCTACGACGATCTGAAAACCTCCCGCGGAGGGTCATGCCGGGTCAAGGAGACCCGCCGCATCATCATCAACAAACACCTTCCTGCCGCGGAAAAAGTGAACCTCCTTGCGCGGGAGCTTTCTGCGTTTGACCTGGACGGCGTCGCGGTCCCTGACAATATCCTGAAAAAAATCCACCACGAAGCAGAGCGCCGCTGAGGGTCCTGCCGGGCGCCCGCTCACTTCGCGGGGCATCCGGACAGGAGCTGACGGCCATGAAAACCCTTCTTTTCCTCGCAGGCTTCACGCTGCTCATCAACGGCTGTTCCTACGCCGTCTCCCGCGACCTCGTCGCCCAATCGGACAAGTCACTCACCCTTCAGCAGATCCAGGCCGAACCGGAGCGTTTTGCCGGCAAGACCGTCATTCTTGGCGGCGAGATCATCGAGCTCCGGGCCGTCAAGCAGGGAACGCTGATCGAAATCCTCGAAAAGCCTCTTGATATCTGGGGCAAGCCGAAGCGCACCTTCCGCAGCGGCGGCAGGGTCCTGCTGCTCCATTCCCGCGCTCTCGATCCTGTCGTGTACGCGCCGGGCCGCGAGATCACGGCGGCCGCGCAGGTGAAGGGGACCGTCGAAAAGGGCCTGGCCGGAGAGGGGGTTGACCATCCTCTGCTCGTGATCAGGGAACTGAAGCTCTGGGAGCGGGAGCGGGCTGCCGACCGTCCAGCGTGGTGGGACCCGCTCCATGACCCCCACGCGCAGCCACGGAGAGAGTGAGCTGCGAGGAGACTGCTATGGTACATATCAACCTAAAAACGGCGGTTGGGACACGGAAAAAGCGGATTAACTCTGAAAAGGCACAAGCTTATTGTCCTGAAAAGCCTTTCACCGTGCAGGTGAGATCTTTGTCAAGAATTAACCGTAGGTTTCTTTTGACTTTATCCGATGTTATCAGATGTTATCCGCGTCCAAATGCTCTTTATAGGATCAAACGAAACGTTGCCGCAGGATCGCTGAGTGCGATCCTTATCATGGTCCTTGCAGGGTGCGCGCCGCCCTTTCCCAAGGAGATGCTCGCAAAGGTCGACAAAACGATACAGTTTTCGGACCTGCAGAAGGACCCGGATCGCTTTCAGGGCGCCTGGGTGATGCTGGCCGGGATGGTCGTAGAGACCAGGAACACGAAGGAGGGCTCTTCCATCGAGGTGCTCCAGAAACCCCAGGACAGCAGGGGCAGGCCGCTCCAGACGGACGCCTCCGGCGGCAGGTTCATCATCCTGTCTCCCGAGTATCTCGATGCCGCCGTCTACCACGCCGGGAGGCTGATCACCGTGGTGGGCGAGGCGGCGGGGAAGAAGGTGCAGCCCCTCGGCGAGATCGAGTATCGGTATCCCCTCGTGCGGGCGTCAAGCATGCATCTCTGGGAGCCCTATTCCTCTGGGCCGCGTTTCCAGTTCGGCATCGGCATCATGCATGTGCGGTGAGAGGAAAGATGCATGATGCAAGATAGATGGAGCGTGTTGCTCTGGTTCTGCTGTTCTGTATCTTGCAGCCGGCATCGGTACTTTCAAAGCCCGGACAGACAGCAACAAAATACCTGAACACGAATTACACAAAGGGGACAAATGACACGAACATTAATTGTAACTACTCAGGACCCCAAAACCATATTCTCACACGAAGGCACGAAGCCACA
>JBBIHD010000298.1:0-2020 GCA_037447195.1 Nitrospirota bacterium
TTCGGGTAGGTCGATTGACACTCTGCATAGATCCTGCCTGATTCGCGCAGGTCGCGCCGGCTCCTGTTCAGCCGCGCAAGGTCCTGGTACGCGCCTGCCCGGGCAAAGCACGAATCAGCAGCGCTCGGGGTTTTCGGATGCTTCTTCTCCACCAGTTCAAAAAGCTTTATGCAGTCGATCCAGTAGGAGCGGTATTTCTTCTTGCTTGATTTTTTCAGGTCGCTCAGGCGGTCCGCGGCGGTGGAATACATCCGCGCGGCCTCGGAAGGAAGGGACAGAGCCGTCGATGCGGCGAGAACCAGCAGCGCCGTCGAGAGGAGAAGAGCTGCTCTGAATAGGCGGTTTCCCGTCACCATAGGCCCTGTTGAACTATGTAACCGAAATACTCTGTTCTGTCAACTAAAAACAAAAGCCCCGGATGCCATCCGGGGCCTTCTGAAGGACTGTTTGGGAGCCCATCCTGACTTATGATGCGGTCTTCACCGTCTCTACGAGCCGGGCAAAGCCCGCCGGATCGCTCACGGCGAGATCGGCAAGCACCTTGCGGTCAAGCTCAACTCCCGCCTTGGCAAGACCGGCGATGAACGTGCTGTAGGACAGGCCGTTCAGCCTGGCCGCTGCATTGATGCGCGCGATCCAGAGCCGGCGAAAATCACGCTTGCGCGCCTTGCGGTCCCGGTAGGAATATTTGAGCGACCGGTCAACCGCTTCCGTAGCGATACGGTACAATCTGGATTTTGCGCCCCAGAACCCTTCGGCCAGGTTCAGCACCCGTTTGCGTCTGGCCCGTGTTTTCGGGCCGCCTTTAGCTCTCGGCATGTTGCATATCCTCCTTAAATCAATACCTCATACTGCGCATCAGGGAGCGGCTCACGCTTCTCCCTGCTGAACTGCGCACGACAGATCCCTGTGTAACAGATGCCTAGTTCCCGTAGGGAAGCAGCCTGTGGATCGTACGTTCACTTTCCTTCGGCACGGCAACGGCGCCGCGGAGGTTTCGCTTGCGCGTCGCGCTCTTGCTCGTCAGCAGATGCCGTTTTCCGGCCTGCTGCCTCTTCAGCTTTCCCGTACCCGTGGTCTTGATCCTCTTGGATGCACTGCGGTTCGTCTTGAGCTTCGGCATTGCTTCAGTCCTTTCCGGTTATCAACGGCCCCTCTGGCGCGGCCGCAACGGTTCCCTGATCATCAACATAGCTACGCTCGCCTCCCGGCGCTCGGGAGAGCGTCGTTTATCACGCCCTGCGGTCCGGCCTGGGCCGCGCCGGCAGGAAGCGCGCTCATCACTTGGTTTTCTGGGACAGGATCATCATCATGTTACGGCCTTCCAGGCGCGCCTGCTGCTCTACCACCGCAACGCCGTCCAGCGCCGTGACGATCCGGTCCAGCAGCGCCTTTCCCTGGTTCGTGTAGGCCATCTCGCGGCCGCGGAACATGATGCTCACCTTCACCTTGTTCCCTTCATCGAGGAAGCGCTTGATGTTGTTCAGCTTGAACTCCACATCGTGCTCGTCCGTTCGGGGCCGGAGCTTGATCTCCTTGACCACGATCGTCGTCTGGCGCTTCTTGGATTCCTGGGCCTTTTTGCTCAGCTCGTACTTGTACTTGCCGAAGTCCATGATGCGGCAGACCGGCGGCTTTGCCGTGGGAGCGACCTCGACCAGATCAAGACCCAGTTCCTCGGCCTTCTTGATCGCGTCGCGCACCTCCATGACGCCGAGCTGTTCCGAGTCTGCTCCGACGACCCGGACCTCGCGCACCCTGATGCCGTAATTCACTCTCGTAGGATATTTCGTGATAGACGATCACCCCCTCGCTGCTTCGGTTGTATTGCGCCGTTCCTGCACAAGCAGGCCCAGCATGTTCATGAATTCATTCAACGGCATGACGCCGAGGTCCCGCCCGCCCCGCTCGCGCACGGCAACGGTGTTCTGCGCCATCTCCTTGTCGCCCACGACCAGGATATAGGGGACCTTTTCCAGCGACGCCTCGCGGATCTTGAAGCCGATCTTCTCCGGCCTGG
>JBBIHD010000298.1:2037-3357 GCA_037447195.1 Nitrospirota bacterium
ATCGGCGCGAAACCCCTGCGCCGCTAGCCTGCCGCGCAGTTCAGCGGCATAGTCTGCCTGCCGGTCCGTGATCGATGCCACCTTCACCTGCACCGGCGAGAGCCAGGGAGGAAAGGCGCCGGCATAGTGTTCGACCAGCATGCCGAAGAACCGCTCCAGCGAGCCCAACAGCGCCCGATGGACCATGAAGGGCCGGTGCGACTGGTTATCGTCGGCAGTGAAGGTCATATCGAACCGGTCGGGAAGATTGAAATCGAACTGGACCGTCGAACACTGCCAGAGCCTGCCCAGAGCGTCCTTGATCTTGATATCGATCTTCGGCCCGTAAAAAGCGCCGCCGCCCTCGTCGATCTCGTAGGCCAGTGCGGCCTTCTCGGCCGCGGCCTTCAGCGCCAGCGTGGCGCGCTCCCAGTGGGCGTCATCGCCCACGGCCTTTTCCGGCTTCGTGGCGATATAGGCCTTGAACTCATCGAAGCCGAAGGTCCTGAGCATGCGGACCACGAACTCGATGACGCGGATGATCTCCTGCTCCATCTGGGCCGGCGCGACGAAGATGTGCGCGTCGTCCTGGGTGAATCCCCGCACCCGCAGCAGCCCGTGCAGCACGCCGGACCGCTCGAAGCGGTAGACCGTTCCAAGCTCGGCCACCCGCATCGGCAGCTCCCGGTAGGACCGCAGGCGGTTCTTGTAGATCATGATGTGGAACGGGCAGTTCATGGGCTTCACGTAATATTCCTGCCCCTCCACATCCATGGAGGAATACATGTTCTCGCGGTAGAAGCTCAGATGGCCTGACTGCTCCCAGAGATGTGCCCGGCCCACATGCGGCGAGTATACGAACTCGTAGCCGTTCTTCTGGTGCTCGTCGCGCCAGAAGTCCTCGATGATCTTTCTGATCATCGCCCCCTTCGGGTGCCACAGCACCAGCCCTCCGCCCACGTCCTCATGCACGGAAAACAGGTCGAGGTCCTTGCCGAGCTTGCGATGGTCCCTGCGCTTGATCTCCTCGAGCCGCGCAAGATGGGCGTCCAGCGCCTCCCTGGTGGTGAAGGAGATGCCGTAGATGCGCTGGAGCATCTTGTTCTTCTCGTTGCCTCGCCAGTAGGCGCCGGCCACGGAGAGCAGCTTGAAGGCCTTGATCTTTGACGTCGAGGGCAGGTGCGGCCCCCGGCAGAGGTCCTGCCAAGGCCCATGCCAGTACATCCGCAGGTCCTCGCCCTCCGGGATGCGGTCGATCAGCTCCAGCTTGAACGGCTCCTGCCGCCCCCGGTAGTATTCGACCGCCTTCTCGCGCGGCCAGACTTCCGTCCGCACCGGATC
>JBBIHD010000299.1:0-3357 GCA_037447195.1 Nitrospirota bacterium
CGGGTTCATTCTTTTCGGAGGAGACGTGAAGCGCACGCCGCAGCGCATCAGGGACCTGCAGGCCCTGGCTACAACGCCGCTGCTGATCTCCTCGGACGTGGAGCGGGGGCTGGGCCAGCAGCTTGCGGGCGGCACCCGGTTCCCGGGCCAGCGGGCCGTTGCATCGGCCTGCCGCAGGCGGTCACGGGCAGACGGGGCACTGCTTGCTTCCATGCTCGACGCGGTGCGGACCGAATCGCGCGCCGCCGGCATTCATATCGTTTTTTCTCCTGTGCTCGACGTGAACAATAATCCGCAGAATCCCATCATCTGCACCCGTGCCTTTGGCGAGGAACCCGAAACGGTCGAGTGGTTCGGCGCCCAGTATATCCGCCGGCTCCAGAAGCCCTTGCGGAACGGCGTCCGCGAACTGCTGGCCTGTGCCAAGCATTTTCCCGGCCACGGAGATACGGACCAGGATTCCCACTCGGTGCTGCCCGTGATAAGGGCGGAGAAAGCGCGGCTGAACCGCGTGGAACTGCCGCCCTTCCGGGAGGCGGTCAAGGACGGCGTCGGAACGGTGATGGTGGCGCATCTCATGGTGCCTGCCCTTGAGCCCTCCAAGGCCGCCACTTTTTCAAAAAAGATCGTCACCGCCCTGCTGCGCGAGGGCATGGGGTTCGACGGCCTGATCGTCTCGGACGCCCTGGACATGGGCGCCCTGGCAAACGACTTCTCGCAGGAGGAGATCGCTGTGCGGGCACTGGAAGCAGGCATTGACATCCTGCTGCATCCCGTTGACGCGCGCCGTACGATCAAGGCGGTGGTGGCCGCTGTGGAGGAGGGACGGATCACGGCCCGGCGCGTGCGCGAGTCAGCGGGCAGGGTCCTGGACGCCAAGAACCGGCTCGGCCTTTTTGATGAGACAGCCCGCTCTCCCCGCATTGCCTGGGCCCGGCACCGCCGCATCGCCCGCGAGATAGCCGCGAAGGCCCCTGAGATCATCGCTGGCGGCAAAACGATGCTCCCCCTGAAGCCCTCCGGCGGCGCTGCCTGCTTCGTTCTCGATGATGATGCCCAGGGAATGGGAGCGGCGCTTCTGGAGCGGCTGGGCAGGAAGTTCCGGAAGCTGTCCAGGGTCACCCTGACTCCCGGCACGGTCCCGCCGCCGGGAGAGATCGCGAAACGCATCGGCACGTCAGGGTCGGTCATCGTTGCGATCTTCTCGAAGATCTCGGCGTCCAAGGGACGGTCAGGGATCTCCGCCGACCTTGCGGAGGCGGGCCGCTCGGTCCTGAAAGCAGCGCAGGCCGCAGGAAGCCGTACCGCGGTCATTTCCTTTGACAGCCCCTATATCCTGGACCAGTTCCGCGATGCAGATGTCCGCATTGCGGCCTATGACGGGATGGATGAGATACAGCAGGCTGCGGCTGATCTGCTGCTGCGGCGGAAGGCGTGATCCTGAAATTATTGAGCCGCAGATGTTCGATGCTGGAAAGAAAGCTTATTCAAGGTTGAATATTCAAAGTTCAACAGATGCAAATCAAGTTCATCTATAAGTGTCTGATCGTATATGTTGATCGTGCGGCGCACAGGAGGAAGTATGGCAAAATCCTTCGAAGACATGGATATGTGGAAAAGATCCCGAGAGCTGGTGGGGTTCGTGTATCAAGTTACAAAGAATGATCGTTTCTGCAAGGACTTCAGTCTTGTTGACCAGATCAGACGCGCCGCCATATCGGTCATGTCGAACATTGCAGAGGGGTTTGAGCGCGGTTCTAACGCGGAATTCATTCAGTTTCTGTATATCGCCAAAGGTTCTTGCGGAGAAGTGCGAACGCAGATATATGCTGCTCTCGATCAGGCATACATATCAAACGCTGAATTTCTGGCAGGAAAACGGCTCTGCGTAGATATATCGGGCCAGATCTCCGGTCTGATTCAATATTTGAAAGGCTCCCGATTGAAAGGAGAAAAATTCAAAGTAGAGCAGAAAACCTTTCGTGACGAGGTGCAGGCGGCCGTGCAGTCATTTTATCAGGCAAAGCCCTGAGTGCATGTGTCAGTCGTCCGCTCTGTTTTTGAAGCATGGATCTGCCCGATTGAATCTTGAATATTGAATTTTGAGTATGTAAAGCATTGCACATGCCGTCATTTCTTTTCACGTCCTGATAACCGCCACATGGGGAAGCGCGCGGTAGTTTTGGGCATAGTCCAGGCCGTAGCCCACCACGAACCGGTCGGGGATCCCGAAGCCCACATATCTGACCGGCACCTCAACAACCCTTCTTGAGCTCTTGTCCAGCAGCACGGCAGCCTCCACGCTTGCCGGCCCTCTGTCGCGCAGCCGTTTCATCAGAAAGTCCATGGTCTCGCCGGTGTCGATGATGCAGTCCACGAGCAGCACGTGGCGCCCTGCCACGTCAGCGTCCAGGTCCTTCTTGAGCGTGATCTTCCGCGACGAAACAGCCGCATTTCCATAGCTTGAAGGCTGCATGAAGTCGAGGGCCGCCGGCAGACTGATCTTGCGCATCAGGTCGGCGGTAAAGGTGACGGCGCCTTTCAGGACGCAGACCAGCAGCAGGTCCCGGCCCGCATAGTCCCGCGAGATCCGCTCGCCGAGTTCATGGACCTTTGCCGCGATCGTCTGCTCGTCCAGAAGGATTTCCTGAATGTCGTTCATTGCCGCTCCGAAAGCATCACGATGTCTTACAAGATCAAGTAACCACGGATAAACACGGATATAATGCGGATCCGCAGAGGGCATGGCGCGAGGAGCAGAGGGTAATAAACGCTATGCGCTTTGCGCTATGCTTCTTCACGTGTTCATCTGTGGTTACAAGAGTGCTTTTTGCTCTTTGTTTATACAAACAGGTCCACAAAAGCCCCGTTCTTCACGTCCACCAGCCCTTTGTCCGTAAGCTTCAGCTCCGGGACCACCGGAAGGGCCAGGAACGACAGGATGCCGAAGGGGTGGTCCACGGCAGAGCCGAGTCGCCTGCAGGCTTCCTGGACATGCTCCAGCTTCCTGGCAACGAAGTCCAAGGGACGGTCCGAGATCAGCCCGGCGATGGGCAGGGGAAGCGAGGCCAGCACGTTCCCCTGGTCGACCACGACCAGGCCGCCATGCATCTTTCTAACTACTTCTATGGCCGCCAGGATGTCTTCGTCTCTCACACCCGCGGCGATCAGGTTATGGGAGTCGTGAGCAACGGTGGAGGCGATGGCGCCGGACCTGAAGCCCAGGCCCTTTACCAGTCCTTTGCCCATGCTGCCCGTTGCATGGTGGCGCTCCACGACGACGATCTTCAATATATCCCGCGCGGGATCGGAAAGGACCTGGCCGCTTTGTGCTGTTACCGGATGCAGGAGGGCTTT
>JBBIHD010000300.1:0-3350 GCA_037447195.1 Nitrospirota bacterium
CGAGGCATCCGACCTTCCCCCTTTTTTGCCCTGAGTGTTGCATTACTTATGCGTCGCTCTATAATAGCCCAAAGAAACAATTATATGGTTAGCTAAATGCAATTACGCACAATCCCGAGAGAAAAATAAGTAGCATAGCCCGGTACATCCACATTGCTGCTGTTCCCCACTTCTGCTTCTGCCCCTCTGAATCGGACTCATTGAGTAGAAGCAGTTCACTATTATGCTTGTTCAACATAAGCAAATAGTGCATACATAGAGCACCACACAAAACCGCCCCTATTAAAAAAGCCAACCCAATTTCATACCGGTCAGATGCAAACTCGGAGCTTTTTCGTAATGCTATCGTGCCAGCAGAAATCGTCATGATCAAGCGAATATAACTGGCCAGTGCGTCATCATATCCGCTAAACGGCTCCTTTAATGCTCTTAACATGTAAAGCTCCTGTAATGCCCCTTTTCAACGCAAATGCCGTCATCTCCGCGCTGCATGACGTTTACATATCCAAAGAGGATTAAAAGGGGACCGTCCCCCTCGAATCAAAGGGGACTGTCCCCTTTTACACTGTTCTTCGGTTTTTACATATCCAGGTACGAATGGGCGTACATGGTCTTGCCCAGGATCATTTCCACGGTCTTGACCGTATCCATCATGTCCTTGTCGAGCGGATCGATGATGGCGGCAGACAGCCCCTCATAGAGCAGCATGGCGAGGTAGTTCCGGTTGATGATCGGACGGACGGCCTTTGGCGCGCCGTTCGAGATGTTCGACAACCCCACAACGGTCTGCATGGGCGGGTCGTTCAGCTCCTGGAACATCTTGATGGCGCGGATGGCCTGCTTTCCCTGGTCCTGCATGGTGCAGATCTGGAGGATGAGCGGGTCCAGGAAAATGTTCTCCATGGGAACGCCGAACTCCATGCCCCGCGCCATGATCTCGGAAGCAATAACGCAGCGGTCCTCAGCGTCGGCCGGGATGCCGCCCTTGCCGAGCGTGAGGGCGATGATCTTGGCATTGTACTTGCCCGCAAGCTCCATCATGGGGAACCGCTCGGGCTCGTTGGACGTGGAATTGATGAGGGGCGCTCCCCAGGTGTTGTTGTGCGCCTTCAGCCCTGCTTCCATGGCCGAGACGTTCGTCGTGTCCAGGCAGATGGGCTTCTGCACCACCTCATGCACCACCTTTACCGCCCAGTCCATGAGCTCGGGGCCGTTCTCCTCGGCCGGGCCGATGGAGACGTCGATAAAATGGGCGCCTGCCTTGGCCTGCGCCACTGCCAGCTCCTGAAGCGGCTTGGGGTCGCGGCTCATGAGCGCTTCGCGGACTTTCTTCGCGATAATACTGATCTTCTCACCGATAATTATCATTCTGAGGAACCTCTTCCCGTATGGAATTGAAAACGTCCGACCGGCGCATGATTCACCGCTGCTGGTCCATGAGCCGGTTTTCCCTTTTCATTTGTTAATGATCCGCAGCAGCTCCGTCACAACTTCTTCGCTCAGACTGCCGCGGTCACGCGCGACCGCAACGGTCTGCTGTGCCATCTCTCTATACAGGCCCAGAAGCTCCGGCGCTCGCGCCTTCATGGCCTCGATGTGGTCCCGCACCGTGGAAGCATCGCCGCGGGCTATCGGCCCGGTCAGGGCATCGGGGATGCCGACGGTCTCGATGTTCCGCAGCGTTCCGCGGATCAGCGGCAGCACGGCCCTGAGCGCTTCCGTGCGGTCGGCGCCCAGCTTCTCATAGAACTTCAGCCCGTAATCAACGAGAGCAACGAAATAATTCGATACTGCCACTGCGCCGGCATGATAGAGCATTGTCGAGCCGGCGTCCTGCGTCCATCCCGGCAGCTTCAATTCGACGCCGCCCAGGGCCGTCACCAGCTCCTGCGCCGTGTTGAGCGCCCCGGCATCGGCTTCGATCCGGAAATAAGAGCCGGGCAGGTTCGCCACGCCCTGCTCCCTGCTCGCCAGGGACTGGAGCGGGTGGAGCACCGCCCGGAAAGCCCCTGCTGCCGCCGCGGCATCAAGGAGATCAAGCGAATGCGCGCCGGACATATGGACCACGATCGTGCCTGCTGCGAGCGCCCTGCCTGCTGCGAGCTTTTCGCTCACGTCCCGGATCGCCCGGTCCGGCGTCGTGATGAACACGATCCCGGCGCCCGCTGCGGCCCTGACAGGATCCGTTGCCCCGTGCCGCGCGCCGGTGAATGCCCGGGCGCTTTCGGCTGCTGCCTTTGTCTGGGCCGCCACGGCGCTGATCACGAACCCGGCCCTGGCGAGCAAGGCGCCAACGGCGCTGCCCACGCGGCCCGCGCCGATGATGGCTACGGTTTTATTGCTCATACTGTCAGCCGCAGATGGCGCAGATCCTTACAAATCTTTCAACCTGAAAATGCATTTAGCCGCGAATGAACGCGTAAAGAAGCATAGAGCATAGAGCAAAGCGTCTATACCCTCTGCTCCATGCGCCATGCCCTCTGCGGGTCCGCATTATATCCGTGTTCATCAGTGGTTACAACTGCCGTTATTAGGTTCAAATTGCTTTGGTCCGCGTAATCTGTGGTCGCGTCCCCAGCTTTACGGCACCAGCTTGTCCAGAATGGCATAAAAACCCGCGAGGGCCTGTGAGTCTGCCGGAAGCTGCACCAGCGGCCTGCCCTGCAGGTCGTACTCAAATATCATCTGGTCCGCGGGCACAAAGCCGGCGAACTCGACGTTCTGGTCTTCGATGGTCTTTCGCAGCACGCCGTTGCCGCCGCCCGCTGGCGTTCGGTTCACGAGCAGCACGGTGCGCTTTACGTTCAGCTTCAGCTCTTCCACGATGCCGGCGATGCGGCCTGCCGTCATGACGCCCCGCACCGTGGGGTCGCTGATTATAAGCAGCAGGTCCGTGTCCTGCGTGGTCCGGCGCGAGAGGTGCTCCAGGCCCGCCTCGTTGTCCATGACCGTGTAGGGATAGGTGTCGGCGAGCTTGTCCATGTACTTGCGGATTATGTTGTTCGCCGCGCAGTAGCAGCCCGGCCCCTCGGGCCTGCCCATCACCAGGAGATCGAAGCCTTTGGCCTCGATCAGCGCCTGCTGGATCTGGTAGTCAAAGAGCTGCTCCATGCTCATACCGCCGGGCCGCGGCGCCGTGGACTTCACGGCATTGAGGGAATCCTCCCGGAGCGCTCCGACAGTGGAGCGGACATCCACGCCCAGGACCTGGTGCAGGTTGGCATTAGCGTCCGCGTCAACGGCCAGCACGGGTCCGTTCTTCTTCTCTGTCAAATAGCGTACGGTCAGGCCGCACAGGCTTGTCTTGCCCGTGCCGCCCTTCCCTGCAACTGCGATCGTGTATCCCATGG
>JBBIHD010000301.1:0-3312 GCA_037447195.1 Nitrospirota bacterium
ATGTGGTGCTTGCGCGGTGGGAACTATGAAGATCATCTACATGGGCACACCGCAGTTTGCCGTGGCGCCCCTGCAGGCCCTGGCAGCGGCCGGCCACGATATCCTCGCTGTCGTCACCAGGGCTGACAAGCCTGCGGGGCGCGGCCGTGCCGTGCAGGCGCCGGCCGTAAAATCCGCGGCCCTGGGCCTGGGACTGCCCCTGTTCCAGCCCAAACGCGTGCGCGAGCTGGACTTCATCGACCGGCTCCGGGAGCTGGGGCCGGAGATAATCGTGGTGGCGGCCTACGGCCAGATCCTGCCGCGGGAGATCCTGACGCTTCCCCCCTTTGGATGCGTGAATATCCATGCGTCCCTCCTGCCGAAGTACCGCGGTGCGGCGCCGGTCAACTGGGCCCTTATCCGGGGCGAGAACGAGACGGGCATCACCATCATGCAGATGGACGAAGGCATGGACACCGGGGGGATCCTGCTGCAGGAGCGCATTGCCATCGATGCCGCAGATACGACGGGAACGCTTCTGGACAGGCTTTCCTCCCTCGGCAGCCGCATGATCGTACACGCCCTGGAACGCATCAGGAAGGGAACGCTTCCCGCGGCGGCCCAGGACGATGCCGACGCGACCATGGCGCCGATCCTCCGGAAAGAGGACGGCCGCATCGACTGGTCGCTGCCGGCCCGGGAGATCCACAACCGGGTCCGGGGGCTCTCGCCCTGGCCGGGCGCGCACAGCTTTCTGGACGGCAGGCTCGTCAAGGTGCTGGAAAGCCGCGTGGCACCGGGCCAGGAACAGCCGGGCAGCATCAGTGCCGGCAGTTCGGACTTGCTGAGCGTGGGCACGGGCAGGGACCTGCTCACGATCCTTCGCCTGCAGCCTGAGGGAAAGAAACCGATGTCCGCCGCAGAGTTCCTGCGGGGACACCGGGATGTGCAGGGCAAAAAATTCGACAGCGTGAAGCGCGAGGGGTGAGGGGAAAAGAGCAAGGACCGTTTACCCCTGACCCCGTGCGCAGTTCAACAATATGAGCGAACCAAAAAAACGCATCTTCATCGGCCTCATCGTCTTCACGGTCTTCCTGATCACCGCGGTGACCGTGGGGCTTTATCTCATTCCCTATGTGGGCCTGAAGAACATTCATCCCTGGGCGCCGAACATTCTCTGCATCTCCATGGGCGCGGTGGTCGGAACGCTCGTCTTCGGCGTAGCGCTCCTGGTCCTGACGCTCATCCGGGGCAGGGAGATCTTCGGGGCCCAGCGGCTGCGGGGAGTGGTCATTGAAGTGCTCTTCCCCATCATGATCGTCGTGGGAAAGATGCTCGGCATCTCGAAGGCGAAGGTCCAGCAGTCCTTCGTCGAGGTGAACAATCTGCTCGTCCTGGCCCGGTGCGGCCGGACGCGGCCGGAACGGGTGCTGCTGCTCATGCCCCACTGCCTGCAGAACAATGACTGCGACATCAAGATCACCAGCGACGCATCCAAGTGCAAGGCCTGCGGCAAGTGCCGGATCAAGGACCTCGTGGAGCTTGCCCAGAAGCACCAGGTGCACCTGTCCGTAGCCACGGGCGGCACGCTGGCCCGACGCCGGGTGGCCGAGGCAAAACCCCAGGCGATCATCGCCGTGGCCTGCGAGCGGGACCTGACCAGCGGCATCCAGGACGCCTATCCCCTGCCGGTGATCGGCATCCTGAACGACCGCCCCTTCGGCCCCTGCTTCAACACGAGCGTGGATATCTCCAAGGTGTCCGATGCGCTGGAATATCTCGCGAACGGGCAGTGTGGATCCCCTGCAACGGGCCGCTGATCCCAGAGCAAAGGCGCTCGAGATCCTGCGCGCCGTTGAAAGCGGCGCCTTTGCCGATGCGCTGATCGAAGAGGCGCGGCCCGCCCTCACCCCCCGCGACCGGGCCTTTCTGCTCGAACTCGTCTATGGCGCGCTTCGCAACCGCTCCCGCCTTGACTGGGCCCTGGACCGCCTTTCCTCGCAGCCCCTGACCAGCACCGACCCCTGGACGCGCAACCTGCTGCGGCTCGGCGCCTACCAGATCCTGTTCCTGGACCGGGTGCCCGTCAGCGCCGCCGTCAACACATCGGTGGAACTGGCAAAGAAGCGGGGCCGCAAGACAGGATACGTGAACGGCCTGCTGCGCAACCTGGACCGGCAGCGGGACGGCATTGTCTGGCCGGGACCGGAAGACCCGGTCAAACGCCTGTCCGTGCTGCACTCCCATCCTGCATGGCTCCTGAGCCGCTGGATCGACCGGTACGGAATGGAAGCTACTGAAGAAGCGCTGCGCCGGAACAACCAGCCCGCCCCGCTCGTGATCAGGACCAACAGCCTCAGAACAACGCGGGGCGCCCTTGCCGCACTTCTCGTCGAACAGGGCGCTGAAGTACGGGAAACACGGTATGCCCCCGCGGGGCTGGAGATCCTGACGTCACCGGGCCTTCCTGCTTTGCCGGCCTTCCAGGACGGCCTCTTTATGGTCCAGGATGAGGCAGCGCAGCTTGTAGCCCTGATGCTTGGAGCCATGCCCGGCGATGCCGTACTCGATGCCTGCGCCGCGCCGGGCGGCAAAGCGGCCCATCTGGCAGAGCTGATGCAGAACAGGGGCAGGATCACGGCGCTCGACATCGATGCGGTGCGCCTCGATCGCATCAGGGAGAACAGCCGGCGCCTCAACGCGGAGATCATTGAGCCCGTCAAGGCCGACGCGTCAACCTATGGACTGGGCAGCTATGACAGGGTGTTGATCGACGCACCCTGCTCAGGGCTGGGCGTGCTTCGGCGCCACCCTGACGGCCGGTGGAACAAGACCGAGGCCGACATCCTCGTCCGCTGCCGGGCCCAGGCTGCGATCCTTGCCAACTGCGCCCGGCTGCTGAAACCGGGCGGCTCCCTCGTTTATGCCACCTGCACCACCGAGCCCGAGGAGAATGAGCAGATCATCGACGGCTTCCTGAAAGCATCAGGCGGGGCCTTCGCGCTTGATGATCCGCGGCCGCTGCTGCCTCAGGCCGCGCGGCGCCTCGTTGACAGCCGAGGCTTTCTGCGCACCTTCCCGGCTGCTCCGGAGATGGACGGATTCTTCGGCGCCCGGCTGGTCAGGAGATAGGGACCGTCCCCTTTTCACAGGGGGACTGTCCCTGACGGACAACGCGGCATCTTGCCGCTTGCATCTTGCGCCGTCTGTTGGTAGAATACCTGCTCGATCATGAAGCGATTTCTGAAGGGTCTGGGCATATTTCTCGCCCTCGTAAGCGTGGGCGTTGTGAGCGCCGTGGCGGTGATCGCCCTGCTGCTGCGCCAGGAAGAA
>JBBIHD010000302.1:0-3290 GCA_037447195.1 Nitrospirota bacterium
TTACAATTTTCAATTCCGCTTTAGCCCTGTTAGAGCCGCTGTCTTTCAGAAGCTGCACGCAGTGAACCGGGCATGAGCAGGCAGGCGGCAACGGCTCTAACGGGCTTTATGCGGGTTAGGCACTCGGAGATCACGAATGTTCGCCCAGGGATCCAGTGAGCACGACGCGCTGCGTCACCATGTTATTTTCGGCAAGCTTGATGAAGCCGTGGGGTGGGCGAGGAAATCGTCCCTCTGGCCCTTCACCTTCGGCCTTGCCTGCTGCTCCATCGAGATGATGTCCATCGTGATGCCCCGCTACGACCTGGCGCGCTTCGGCGCCGAGGTGTTCCGCAGTTCGCCGCGCCAGGCGGACCTGATGATCGTTGCCGGCCGTCTGTGCCAGAAGATGGCGCCCGTGATCAAGCGCCTCTACGACCAGATGCCCGAGCCGCGGTGGGTCATCTCCATGGGCGCCTGCGCGAGCTCGGGCGGCGTGTTCAACAACTACGCCGTGGTCCAGGGCGTGGACCGGATCATTCCCGTTGACGTCTATGTGCCGGGATGCCCGCCGAGCCCTGATGCGCTCTTTCACGGGATATTACAGCTCCGGGAAAAGATCGCCAAAGGCCCTATCAGGGGATGAGTCCAGGAGGTTGACCGCGTGCTTTTGTCGCCCGTGATCTCGGAGATCGAGGAGCGTTTTCCCGACGCCGTCCTTTCCGCGGAGCTGCGCTTCGGGGACCCCTGGGTCTTCGTACAAAAGCAGCACCTTCCGGACCTGCTCTTTTTTCTGCGTTCATCGCCCGCGCTGCGCTATGATCTCCTCTTTGACGCAACCTGCGTCGACTATCTTCCGCGGACGCCACGGTTCGTCGTACTCTATCATCTTGTCTCGACCGGCACGGGTGCAAAGCTGCTGCTCGCTGTTCCCCTGTCCGAAGAGGACCTGGCGCTCCCTACGGCAACAGGGGTCTTCCGGACCGCGGACTGGTTTGAACGGGAGATCTATGACCAGTTCGGGATAACCTTTACGGGCCACAGGGACCTGAGGCGCATCCTGAACCCGGACCACTGGACCGTGCATCCGCTCCGCCGCGATTTTCCCCTGGGCGGCGAGGACGTTGCCTTCACGCACAACCAGGATTCGCTCAGGCTTCAGCCCGACACCTGGACCGCGCCACAGCGAGAGCCGACCGTGCAGGACTACCTGGGCCTTACGGGTGAGGTGAAAGAGGGGACCATGATCATCAATATCGGCCCCCAGCACCCCAGCACGCACGGCGTGCTGCGCGTGGCGCTCCAGATCGAGGGAGAGACGGTGCTCAGGGCCGTGCCGCATATCGGCTATCTGCACACGGGCATCGAGAAGTCGGCGGAGCACCTGATCTACCAGCAGGCCGTGACCGTTACGGACCGGCTCGATTATCTCGCGCCGCTCTCGAACAACCTGGGCTACGCGCTTGCCGTGGAGCGGCTGCTGCAGCTGGACATCCCGCCCCGGGCCCAGTACGCACGGGTGATCCTCGCCGAACTGACCAGGATCGCGAGCCATCTCGTCTGGCTCGGCACCCACGCCTTCGAACTCGGCGCCTTCAGCCTGATCCAGTACGGGTTCCGCGAACGCGAGACCATCCTCGATATCTTCGAAGAGCTTACGGGCGCGCGCATGATGACCAGCTTCATCAATATCGGCGGCATCCGCACGGACCTGACGCCTGAGTTCGGGAAGGGGGTCCGCGGCTTTTTGGCCCAGTTCCCGGAAAAGCTTGCCGAGTACGAGGACATGCTGACGGACAACAAGCTCTGGATCGAGCGGACCAGGGGCATTGGAAGGATATCGGCAGAGGACGCCTTGAACCTCGGCGTCACCGGACCGGTCCTCAGGAGCACGGGTGTGCAGTTCGACATACGCAGGGCCTTTCCCTACAGCGGATACGAACGCTTCGAATTCGATGTTCCCACGGGAACGAAGGGTGATGTCTACGACCGTTACCTTCTGCGCATGGAAGAGATGCGTCAGTCCCTCAGGATCATCGACCAGGCGCTGGAGGGGCTTCCGTCGGGCCCCTTCAGGACCGATGACCGGAAGGTGACGCTCCCGCTGCGGGAGGAGATGGAAGCGGTCATGGAACAGTTGATCCATCATTTCCTGCTCGTCAGCAGGGGGTTCCCCGTGCCCGAAGGCGATGCCTTTTCCCTCGTCGAGAGCCCCCGGGGCGCCCTGGGCTTCCTGGTTTCCAGCGACGGCTCCCCCCGGCCGCGCCGCATGCGCGTACGCGCTCCGTCTTTTGTGAACCTCCAGGCCCTCGAGACCATGTGCCGGGGCGGGCTCGTGGCCGATGTCATTTCCATCATCGCGGGGCTGGACCCGCTCATGGGGGAGGTCGACCGATGAGCGAAGACCGGGAGCAGCGGACGGTCACAGCCGTCATTGACGGCGCCGAGGTGACGGTCCCCGAAGGCACCACCATCCTGAAGGCGGCGGAGTCCCTGGGGATCAAGATCCCCGTGTTCTGTTATCACAAGCACCTGTCCATTTCCGGCTCCTGCAGGATGTGCCTGGTCGAGATCGAAGGCGGCAAGAAGCCTGTCACGGCCTGTTCCACTGAGCTTGCCCAGGGTGTCGTGGTGCATACCGGCAGCCCTGGCGCGCTGCAGGCGCGGCGCGACATGATGATGCATCTGCTGATCAACCACCCCCTGGACTGCCCTGTCTGCGACAAGGGCGGCGAATGCCTCCTGCAGGACAATTCCTATGACTGGGGAGCCGGCACCTCTCCTTTCCGCGAAGAAAAGCGCCTCTTCAAAAAGCCCGTACCGCTGTCGGACCGAATTCTGCTGGACCGGGAGCGCTGCATCCTGTGCACGCGCTGCGTGCGGTTCTGCGACGAGATCGCGGACCACCGGCAGCTGGCGATCATCGACAGGGGAGGGGCGTCCTTTATCGACACGGCCCCGGGCGCTGCCTTCGAATCGCAGTTCTCGGGCAACACCACCGAGATATGCCCGGTGGGCGCGCTCACTGCCGTGTCTTTCCGCTTCAAGGCGCGGCCCTGGGAGATGGAAAGCACGCCGAGCATCTGCCCTTTCTGCGGCTGCGGCTGCAATATATTCATCAATACCCGCTCCGGAATGATCATGCGTTTCCTGTCCCGCGAGAACCCTGATGTGGACGTGGGCTGGCTCTGCGACCGGGGGAGATACGGCTTTGAGCTGATCAACCGCTCCCGGAACGGGGCTGAACGGCTTACCACTCCCATGGTCCGGAAGCAAGGCCGGCTCGCGGAAGTGTCCTGGGACGAAGCGCT
>JBBIHD010000303.1:0-3258 GCA_037447195.1 Nitrospirota bacterium
GTTTTATGCATGAAAGAGATTTTCTCCGTGCCCTCCGTGGCTCTGTGGTTAAATCTGCTTTTTTACGGTTCTATCATTCTTTAATAAAGCAAAAATCGTTCACCGCGATGGCGCTAAGATCGCAAAGATTGAATCGGCCGTCAGGCGTCAGGTAACAAGTGAGGAATTAAGGAGTCAGAAGCTGAGAACTGTAAGCTGAAGGCTGATCCTCCCATGCCCCGCATCAATATCCCGTCGGCGAAAAATGCATGAAGTCCTTCTGCTTCCCCTTGATCTCGCCGCCCCACTTCAGCCCGATCGCCGCAAAGGCCTGCACGATCTCTCCGTCCGGCAGAAGCGCGCCCGGAGCTCCTGGCTCCCAGGGGCCGCCCATCACAAGCCGGCACCAGGGGCCGAATGCGATGCAGTTGTCATAGAGGCCGTTCTGCTGCGCATTGATGTCCAGGGCCGTGCCGAAGGAATGGTTGCTGAACAGGGTGCGGCTGCCGTCAGCGTCAAGGGGGCCGCGGGACCTGATGACCACGTAGCCTTTGGCCGTGAAGAGGGGAGCGCCGTCCCGCAGGAGCTGTTCCAGGACCTGGCGCACCTTTGGTGCGAGCTTCCAGCAGAGCTTGAAGGGCTCCAGGGGAGGGACTGCTATCAGCACCTGGTCCTCGCTGCAGACCGTGCAGCCTGTTTCAGGGTCGATCTCCTCGCGAGTGAGGCTGCTGTAGGAATGGCTGACCGTCCGGTGGTCCACGCTTTGCCTGCGCGGCACGTTCCAGCGTGAGACCTCGTAGGTGCAGACAAGAGGCGGAATGCGGCCCTCGTCAGCCATTGCCGGGATGGAGGGGAGAAGGACTGCCGCCAGCAGAAGGAAGCCGGGCAGCCGTCCCACTATGCCGCGCCCCATTGCCGCAGCTTCGCTGAAATGAAATCCACTGTCTTGCGATGCTCTTCATCGCCCCGCCCGATGATCCGCAGGGGCTCGCCAAAGGCGATATGGACCTTCCTTGACGGATCGATCCTGCCGAAGTCCTTCAGCAGCCTGCCGTTCGCCCAGGCGTCTGTCTTGAGCGCGATGGGTACGATGGGAACGCCTGCCTTCTTCGCGAGCTTCACGCCGATGGAATTGAACTCGGAAGGATCAAATACCTCGGACCGTGTGGTCTGGGGAAAGACCACGATGGACATGCCCCGCTGCAGCCGCTCGGCGCCGCCGTCCAGCACGGCCCGCAGGTCGTCGCGGGGGTTCTGCCTGCCTACGGTGATGGGATCGCGGGAGCGCATGATGTATTTGAATACGGGATAGTCCACGAGGCTCTGCTTCACCACGAAGGTCGTATCCTTGTACTCCGCGATGAGGCAGGGCAGCACGAAGGTCTCAAGCGTGCTCATGTGGTTCCCGATGAAAACGCAGGGGCCGTCGAGGTTCCGAAAATGCTCCCTGCCGGAGATATCGAACTCCACCCCCACCCGCTCAAGGGCAAGCTTTGTCTCCAGGCTGCTGCGGCTCCAGTCGTTGACGTCGTAGGATCCATGCTTCGCCTGTCGGCTTCCGCTGAAAACGATGCACAGCAGACGCCGGTAGAACAGGAGCGACGGCATGCCGGGAAGGCCTGCCAGGATAGTGCGCTTCATGCGTTCGTTGTCCCCTTCCTTCAGAATGGCGAATGATAGCAAAGGCCGCTTAACCTGTCAACGCATTTGGAACGGCTGTGGCCGTAGCGCCCTTCACGCGTGCGAACTGCTCATAATAAACCATCGTGTCACACGTGCCCTCCCCCTGCAGATCAGCCGGTCTGCAGACCATGGGCCGCTGCCTGCAGCACTCGCCATGAAACAAATTTAACTTGACAAAACCAAAAATAATGCTACGTTTTATGCAGGCGTGCAACTTTTATCTGATATTAGCAAAATGCAGCATCATGCACTATATTGCAATTCGAGCCCATAGGGCACCATCAAGAAGGAGGTATTTGTATGAAAAGATTCATCATTCAGGCAGTCATCATAACGGCTTTCGGCATGTTTGGGTCAACATCAGCATTTGCAGGCGGTGCAATGAAGATTGGCATTGATTCCGGAGGAGAACAGGTTATACGGCAGACCGGCTCGTCCACGTTCGCGACCTACGACGTGAACAACAGCGGGTCCTTTGCTTTTGAATTCGATGGTCCCGTCAGCGACACCATGGACCTTGGAGGCGGCATCGAATTCCAGGTGCCCCGGGAAGTCACCGGCTTTCCCGGCCAGTTCAATTTCATGCCGATCTACGGATATATGCGGCTCCACCCAGCGATGAGCGACATGACCCCCTACCTTGTGATGCAGTTGGGCTTCAATCTTTTCGTCGCTGATGAAAAATATACAGGTACGCTGGGCGAGACCCAAAGCGGCATGCACCTCGGACTGGGCGTCGGGGTCATACTGGACAAGAATTTTCTTATGGAGCTGCTCTATACGGTTGATACGGGCAAGGTCCTGTATCCTTCGCCGCTCCCTGACTACGATGTCGAGTACTCCAAGTTGACCATGTCAGTAGGCTTCGTTTTTTAAGTCCCGTCATTGTCCGGAGAATGCGCGCGGCGCCGCCGGTGCATTCTCCGGCTTCCTTGCCCGCTTGTCCCCGAAAACTGCCTTCGCATTTCATGCACAAGCAGCCACCGCCGCAGTCTTGCGAATATCACGACCCCATCCGCTGCTCAACAGCCGCCTTGATCGCGCCTGGGCTATACCCCCGGATAATGATCCCTTCAATGTCAATAAGGGGAACGCCGCGGGCGCCGCCGCTCTTCCTGAGCATCTCTTCCCGCTGTTCCGGCTGGCGGTCAACGTCGTGCTCAACAACCGAAACGCCCAGTGATGCCAGGTACTCCCGCGCCTTCCTGCAGTAGCCGCACCAGGACGTTGTATACAGGACAACCTTGATGTCACCTGCCGATCGCGGCCGCCGCGGCTCAACAGCACCTGCCGGCGCCGAGCGCTCCTGCTGCTGCACAGGCGCTTCCTGTTGCGGGCCAGACCGGAACAGTCGCTCCTCGCCTGATTTCCGGACCGCTCCTTCTGATTCCGGGGGCGGGTAGTCGGTGATCCTGGTCCGGCCGTCCTTGTCCTTCCAGGTATATACCTGGGCCGACGCCGGCGACACCAGCGCGAAGCAGAGGCACAGCGCGAGCATTCCCTGACCATATCGTGACATTCCAGCATTCTCCCTGCTGCTCCGATCATCCTGCAGCGCCGCCCGCAGCGAGAGCCGGGGACGGCAGTGAAATGATC
>JBBIHD010000304.1:0-3256 GCA_037447195.1 Nitrospirota bacterium
ACCTTTCTTGCGCGCCCAAGAAAGGTAACCGAAAGAAGGGCGCCCGACGAAAATTTTTCACGGTGTGCTTGGTCGTCCTCAGGGCATTTCGGAAACTCGTCCTGCGGACTCAGACAGTCCGAAATGCTTCTCCCTCGGACTCGGTCGCACACCTAAATTTTCGTATGGGAATGATCTGGTGACCGGTGGACGAAACGGTGCCCGCTGTCCCTGCCGGCAACCAGTCTTCTTCTCATGAAAACATGATCCAACTTCACCGGGTAACGAAATACTATGACGGCGTCTCCGCGCTTCGGGAAGTCAGTTTTCTCGTGGAGAAGGGTGAATTCGTATTTCTCACCGGGCCCAGCGGCGCGGGGAAATCGACCCTGCTGAAGATCCTCTTCTGCGCCGAGCGGGCCGATGAAGGCCAGATCATCATGCTGGGGATGAACGTCTTCCGCCTCAGCACCTCAAGCATTCCCTATCTCCGGCGGAACATGGGGTTCGTGTTCCAGGATTACAAGCTCCTTCCCCACAGGACCGTCTTCGAGAACATCGCCCTTGCCCTGAAAGTGATCGGCACGCCCCGCGGCGACATAGAGCGCAGGGCCTATCTGGCGCTCAAAAAGGTCGGCATGGAGACGAAGCGGCAGCTCAGGCCGCCCCAGCTTTCCGGCGGAGAGCAGCAGCGCGTGGCAGTGGCGCGGGCGCTCGTGAACGAGCCCCAGGTGCTGCTGGCCGACGAGCCCACGGGCAACCTGGACCCCGAGAGCGGCCACGAGGTCTTCAAGCTCTTCCGGGACATAAACATGAAGGGCACGACGGTGGTCGTGGCAACGCACGACATGGAAATGGTCAAGAAGATGCAGCGGCGGATCATCGTCATGGAGCGAGGCCGGGTGACGGACGACGGCAAGCAGCGGCCCCCGCGCCCCGGCGGCAGCGATGCCACCGGCCAGGGGACGAGGGGGTAGAGAGACCGCGCCATGAAGGGCTACGGACTGTTCTATTATATCGGCGAAGCCTTCCGGGGCCTGCGGGCCAACAGCCTCGTCAACCTCCTGGCCATGGGCACGATCATCATGTCCATGCTGATCGTCGGGTTCTTCCTGCTCGTGTTCTTCAATATCCAGGCCCCGGTGCTCGCCATGGGAGATCGTTTCGAGATGTCCCTTTATCTCCGGGACGGCCTGAGCCAGCCGGAGAAGGATTTTCTGCTCGACCAGATCAAGGCCGAGCCGGGCATCCGGCAGGTCCGGTTCCTCTCCAAGGACGAGGCCCTGCAGCTGTTCCGGCGGGAGCTGCAGGGGCAGGAGCGCCTGCTCCAGGGGCTGGGCGACAATCCCCTGCCGGACTCCTTTGAGCTCACGATCGACCGCCAGCACGCCGGCGTCGACCGGCTGCGGTCCATGGCAAGGAAGTTCGCGGCCTTTCCCGGCGTCGAGGACGCCACCTACGGACGGGAGGGGGCCGAGGTCCTGTCCGGACTGCTGCGGATCGTTACCTGGGGCGGTCTCGCGGTGGCGGTGCTGATAGGCATCGCCGTGGTCTTTATCGTTTCGAACTCCGTGCGTCTCGCGCTGTATTCGCGCGGCCAGGAGATCGAGCTGATGCAGTGGATCGGGGCGACCAGGGGGTTCATCCAGGGCCCCTTTCTGCTCGAAGGCATGTTCCTGGCCATGATCGGCACGGCGCTGGCCGTGGGGATGCTTGCCGGAATCTACTACGCGCTGCCGCAGAGCGTGGTGTTCTTCCTGGCCGGGTCCCGGGGGCTGGATTTTCTTTCACCGGCAGTGGTAGCATACATGATCGCCGGGGGCGGCCTGCTGGGGCTTATCGGCGCGTCGATCTCCGTGGGGCGGTTCCTCGACTAGCTTCGATTGGTCCTTTTCGGGAAGGAGGACATGAATCTTTTTCCGCGCACCACTGTGATCCTGCTGGTCTGCGTCCTCGCCGCCGCGGCGGCGCCGCCGGCGCGCGGAGCGGATACGGCCGCCGACCGGAAGAAGCTGCAGCGCATCAAGCGCGAGATGCAGGAGAAGAAGCGGGAGATCAAGAAGGCCGACCGCAAGGAGCGCTCCGTCCTTGCCGAGCTCGAGAAGATCGACAAGGGCATACAGGCCGGCATGTCGGAACTGACGGACCAGCAGGGGCGGCTCCAGAACGCCGAGGCAGCGCTGCGGGACGTGGAGCGGAACGCGTCGCTGCTGCGCCAGGAACTCGACTCCGCAAAGGGGGTCTATCGCAGCAGGGTCCGGGCGCTCTACAAGATGGGAAGCAGGAACGCCGCGTCGGTCTTCGCCCTGGGCGGGTTCCAGGACGCGCTCAGGCGCATGAAGTACCTGACGGCCGTTGCCGAACGGGACCGCGAGATCATCGTAAAGTACGGCGAGACCCTCGACCTCCTTGCGCGCCGCCAGGAAGAGATCGCCGGCCGGAAGGACGACATCGAGCGGCGCAAGCGGGCCGCCGAGCAGAAGAGGGCCGAGCTCGAGGCGAGCAAGCAAAGCAAGCGCGAGATGCTCGCCTCGGTGCGGAAGCAGAAGGCCCTGTACGAGCAGACGGTCGACGAACTGGAAGAGGCCTCCACGAACCTCTGGGCCATGATCCGGAAGGCCGAGGAGCAGAAGAAGGCGCGGCAGCGGACGGCGCGGTCGCAGCAGGCGCCGCAGCCCCGGACGTCCGTTGCGCCGAAGGGACGGTTTCCCTGGCCCGTCGCGGGCGACGTTGTCATGCGCTTCGGGGCGCAGAACCATCCCCAGTTCGGCACGCGGGTCTTCAAGCGGGGCATCGAGATCGGCGCGCGGGCCGGCGACGAGGTCCGCGCCGTGAACGACGGCCAGGTGGCCTATGCGGACTGGTACCGCGGCTTCGGAAAGCTGATGATCATCGAGCACGGCCCCGGGCTGCACACCCTCTACGGGCATCTTGGGCGGATCGATGCGAACAAGGGCGATGTCATCCGGAGCGGGCAGGTGATCGGCACTGTGGGCAGCACGGGGACGCAGGAAGGGGCGAAGCTGTACTTTGAGCTGCGCTCCAAGGGCGAGGCCCAGGACCCGTTGCAGTGGCTGACGCGGAGATAAAAGGTCTTCATGCGCCCCTGTGGTTATCCATGGCTTCATAATTAAGGGGCCAAGTACTTCTCAAAAGGCAAAGAATTTTCTCGCAGAGGCGCAGAGTCAGAGGTAAAGTGTTCATTGTGCGTAAGTGCAGTAAGCTAGTGTAATGTCTCTCAAATGACTGGTTTTATAAAATCTCCCCTTACCCCTCT
>JBBIHD010000305.1:0-442 GCA_037447195.1 Nitrospirota bacterium
CAAGGAATCGAAGCGTGAAGTGGAGCGGGCGGTGAAGGAGCGCAACAGGTAAGACCTGGAGTCGAAGAGGCCTTGCTGAGGACATCTGAGGAATCCGGCGGATTGTCAAACCAGGACCGCTATGGTAGACTTGAGAGTAGCAAGGGAGGCGCAGAATGCATGGCATGAATGAAATCATACGTGAGGCGGAGTCCCTTCCCGTGGAAGAGCGGGCCATGATCGTTGATTCCCTGCTTCGAACGCTCAACCCGCCGTCGGCAGAGATCGATGTTGCATGGATAGCGGTTTCCAGGGGCAGACTCGCTGAGTTGCGATCGGGCTCCGTGAAGCCCGTTCCGGGAAATGAGGTGCTTGAGCGAATCCGGCAGCGGTTTGAGAAATGACATTTTCATTTCATCCCGCGGCAGAAGCGGAGTTTCAGAGCGCTGTTGATTACTATGAA
>JBBIHD010000305.1:496-3234 GCA_037447195.1 Nitrospirota bacterium
AACATCGTCAGCTATCCAGCAGCCTGGCCGGTCCTTGAAAACGAAATCCGGCGCTGTCTTGTAAATCGGTTTCCCTACGGCATTGTCTACACTATCGAGCGGGACAACATTCTCATCCTTGCGGTCATGCACCTGCGGCAGCAACCGGATTCCTGGAAGGACAGAGATAAGTAGCGGAGAAATCTGCCAAGTAAGATCAGGCTCAGATAGCAGCATCGCATGGGCTCGCGTGTTCCTTTCCGGGCAGCCACTTTCCAGGCATGTTCCGATGTCGTCTCAATCATTCCTATGGAGGAGGGCTTGTGCCATGAAACGTTTGAACGCAGTGCTGGCAGTGCTGGTTCTGGGACTGGCCTTGGGATGCACCAAGACTCCGCAGATCAAGACCGAAGAGGTGACCTACACCGGCGGCGGCGTGACCATGAAGGGGTATCTGGCCTATGATCCCGCCATGAAGGGCAAACGGCCGGGCGTGCTGGTGGTTCACGAATGGTGGGGACACAACGAGTATGCGCGCGAACGGGCCCGCATGCTGGCTGAACTGGGGTACACGGCCCTGGCCGTGGACATGTACGGCGGCGGCAAGCAGGCCATGCATCCCAAGGACGCGGGAAAGTTCGCCGGAGCGCTGTTCCAGCAGTTCGGCGTGGCAAAGGCGCGCTTCGCTGCCGCCATGGACCTGCTCAAAAAGCATGAGACCGTGAATCCGGCGAAGATCGCGGCAATCGGGTACTGCTTCGGCGGGGGCATGGTGCTGAACATGGCCCGGCAGGGCATGGACCTGAAAGGCGTAGCGAGCTTTCACGGCAGCCTCGCGGCTGTGCAGCCGGCGAAGCCGGGTGTCGTGAAGGGAAAGGTGCTGGTGCTGCACGGCAGTGATGACAAGATGGTCACCGAGAAGGACATCACTGCCTTCAAAAAAGAGATGAAGGATGCCGGCGTGGACATGACCTTCATCACCTATCCGGGAGCGCGGCATGCCTTCACCAACCCCCTGGCCGATGAATATGCCAAGAAATTCGATATTCCGCTGGGCTACAGCGCCGACGCAGACAAGAAATCCTGGAATGAGCTGCGGTCCTTTCTGAAGAAGATATTTGAATAGTCATCTGCACTCTTGTCCCGGCCCGGAGCGCTGCCAACGCTCCCTGGCCGGGCCCGGTTTTCCCGCTTGCCCGTTGCATTCCCCGCGCTGATGTGATATCACTGGAGCACTCTGAAAAAGAGTTCATGGACGTGGATCAAATCTGATACAATCTGGTCGAGGCATTTCTCTTTCAGGAGGCCCCGTGAACTCACTGGTCCTTGCAGGGTTGATGATCGCCGGCTACATTGCTGCCTATCATACCTATGGAAAGTTCCTCGCACGAAAGATATTCAAGCTCGACCCCGCGTCCGTCTGTCCCAGCACCGCGCTCCGGGACAACCACGATTACATCCCTACCCGGAAAGAGATCCTTTTCGGCCACCACTTCACCTCCATCGCCGGGCTGGGTCCCATCGTGGGGCCGGCCATTGCCGTCATCTGGGGCTGGGTGCCGGCAGTGCTCTGGGTCTTCCTGGGGTCCATTTTTTTCGGAGCCGTGCACGATTTCGGCGCCCTCGTTGTCTCGCTCCGGAAGAACGGCCGGTCCATCGGCGACCTGGCCGCGGACATCGTGAACAGGCGTGTCCGGACCCTGTTCCTGCTGATAATCTTCTTCGAGCTCCTGCTCGTTATCGCCGTGTTCGCGCTGGTCATCGGCCTCCTGTTCATCATGTATCCCATCGCCGTGATCCCGGTGTGGCTGGAGATCCCCATCGCGGTCTATCTCGGCCACCTGATCTACAAAAAGGGAAGGGACGCCTTCTGGCCCAGCATAGCCGCTGTTGTCGTCATGTATGCGACCGTGGTCGTCGGCTCCTATAATCCCATAGACCTGAGCTCGCTGTTCGGCCTGGGCGCCACGGCATCGCTGGTCACCTGGATCGTTCTTGTGCTGGTCTTCAACGCCTGGCTCGCTTCGAGCCTGCCTGTCCACACCCTGCTGCAGCCGCGGGATTACATCAATTCTCACCAGCTCATGGTGGCAATGGCGCTGCTCTTTGCGGGTGTTCTTGTCGCCCATCCGCCCGTGGTCGCGCCGGCTGCGAATCTTGCGGTCCAGGGTGCGCCGCCTCTCTGGCCCTTCATCTTCGTGATCATCGCCTGCGGTGCGATCTCCGGGTTTCACAGCCTCGTCAGTTCCGGGACCTCGTCCAAGCAGTGCGACGCCGAGAACAGCTCCCTCTTCGTGGGGTATGGCGGCATGATGATGGAGGCCGCCCTGTCGACCCTGGTGATCATTGCCGTCGCTGCGGGCATCGGCATGGGCATGCCGGGAAAAGGCGGTGAGTTCTTCACGGGAGCCGCCGCCTTCAACCATCACTATGCGAACTGGGGCGCCGTGGGAGGACTGGCATCGCAGCTCGCTGCTTTTGTGCAGGGATCGGCGAACCTGATCGGGAGCTACGGGGTCCCGAAGGACATCGCCCTCGCCGTGATGGCCGTCTTCATCGTCTCCTTTGCCGGAACCACCGTTGATTCTGCCACCCGCATCCAGCGGTACGTGGTGAACGAGCTGGCCGGCGCCTACCGCTTCAAGCCCCTGATGGGACGCCAGGCAGGGACACTGTTCGCCGTGGCCACGGCCTGCCTCCTGGCCTTCTGGGACGGGAGCGGCAAGGGCGCGCTGAAGCTCTGGCCTCTCTTCGGGTCC
>JBBIHD010000306.1:0-3230 GCA_037447195.1 Nitrospirota bacterium
CGCGACTGGCCCACATCAGCGCTGTTGAAAAAATGTGCGCCGGGAATGTGCCCTGCATCGTAGGTGGCCTGGCTTGTCACATCGAGAATCACCACCCGGTTGTAGCCCGCCGCATTCACGGCGCCCGCGTCCATCCATGACTTCAGGGTCGCGGCCGAGATGAGCGCAGTCGGCGTATTCGTGAGCGTGGGCTTCTCATACTCCTCGCTCCCGCAGCTCATGAAGAGCAGGGGGAACGCCAGCGCGGCGATCACGAGCAGCAGGGCCGCGCGCCTGAATGGACTTCTCTTCCTTTCCATGTCAAGACCTCCCTTTATGGTCGTGCACAGGTCCGCTTACTTCCCCATGGGATAGCCCGCTTCCTTCCAGGCCTTCAGCCCGCCCTTCATGTACACGGCGTTCTTGTACCCCGTTTCGTTCAGGGTCTTGACGGCCAGGGGAGCGCGGGTGTCGAACATGCAATAAACGATGATCGTTGCGTTCTTGTCCGTGGTGATCTTCTGCATATGGTGCTCCAGCAGCCGTCCGGACACGCCCGAGGCCCGCGACATGTTCACGGCGCCCTCGATGTGCTCGCCCATGAAGTCCTTCATGTCGCGCACGTCAAGAATGATCATCTTCTCCTTGGCGTCCAGCGCCTTTTTCACATCCTGGATGGACATGGTCTTAACGACCTTCTTTGCCTCTTCCAGCATCTGCTCGGCCGTCTTTTCCGCTGCTCCGGCAAGCCCCACTGCCAACAGGCAGACTGCCACTACACTGCCGATCAAACCCCTTTTTCTCATTTCACGCTCCTCCTTTGAGAAATCTCCCCCTGCCGTAATAAACTCTGCCGCCTCGGGTGCTTCCCGCCCCGGCCGGCCAGTATACAAGATATCACATTTCCTGCACAATTTCTCTGGCCATTTCATTCAGCGGAACAATCCGGTCTACGGCCCCTCCCTCAACGGCTGATTTCGGCATGCCATAGACGATGCAGGTCTCTTCGCTCTCGGCCAGGGTCCTGCCGCCTGCGTCCTTGATCGCCTTCATACCCCTGGCTCCGTCGCTCCCCATGCCGGTGAGCAGGACGCCCAGGCTGCGCCGCCCGAAGGCCCGGGCCACGGATTCCATCATCACGTCAACGGATGGTTTATGGAACAGGTCAGAGGGCTCCCCGTCCAGATGGACCACGAAGTGGCCGTTTTTCTTAAGCAATTTCAAGTGCACCCCTGCAGGCGCCACGAGCACGCGGCCGGGCTCGATGCGGTCGCCCTCCTTGGCCTCGGTCACAGGCAGGAAGCTCAGCGCGTTCAGGCGCTCCGCAAGGGTCCGGGTGAAGCCGGGAGGCATGTGCTGCACCACGATGACAGCGGCCGGAAAATGGCGGGGCAGCCTGGGTATCGTCTGCTGCAGGGCTGTTGGCCCGCCCGTGGAGGTTCCTATGGCGATGATGTCGAACTTACCCGGCGTGGCAGGCCGCGGAGGGGCCTCGGGAATCGCTGCAGGCTCCTGGACAGGGGGAGGGGGGGCAGGCTCAACAGCCAGGGGCCTCATCTTGCCCATGTCCACGCCGGCAATGGTCCGCACCTTGGAGACCAGTTCGTTCGCCAGCAGCGTGATGTCCATGGAAGATTCGGCCCGCGTCTTGTCGATGAAATCCACCGCGCCCAGGTCCAGGGCCTTGAGCGTTATGTCGGCCCCTTCCTGCGTGAGCGACGACAACATCAGGACCGGCGTGGGGCAGTCGCGCATGATGCGCTCCAGCGCCGTCAGCCCGTCCATGCCGGCCATGCGCACATCGAGCGTCACGATGTCGGGCTTCAGGCGGCAGACCTTCTCCGTTGCTTCGCGACCGTCCGCGGCCGCGTCCACGACCTCGATGTCCTGCTCCGTGGACAGCATGCGCCGCAGCGCCTTGCGTACGAAGGCAGAGTCATCGACTATGAGAACACGTATTTTTTTCATCGATCTCCAACACCTGCATGAAACCACGGGATTCTTGAAAGGGACAGTCCCCTTTGGTTCCAGGGGGACCGTCCCTTTCTCCGGCTCACGTCTTCTGGTACACCACCGCCCCTTCCAGGCGCACTGGCGCAAGGTCCGTACTTACGCGGCAGAAGGACTCGGAGTGGCCCAGCAGCAGCACGCCTCCGGGCACGAGCATGCGATGGAAATTCTTCGCTGCCCGGTCCATGGCGGCGTCGGCAAAGTAGATCAGCACGTTCCGGCAGAGGATCACATGGAACGCCTCTTCCATGACGCCGTCGAGGATGTTCCCCTGCTGGAAGCGGACCATGTTCCGGATGGGCTCGTTCACCGTGTATCCGCCCCCGGTGGCGGTGAAATATTTCTTGAGCCGGCCGTCCTCCCCGCCCCGGAATGAGCGGGCGGTGTAGCTGCCCTGCTTCCCTGTGGCGAGCGCCTCGGGATCGATGTCCATGGCCAGGATCTAGACGCGGCCTTTGTCGACAAGGCCGGACTCGTCCAGCAGTATGGCCAGCGTATAGGCCTCTTCTCCCGTGGAGCACCCCGCGGACAGGATCTTCAGTTTTTTTGCCGGACCGTCCCCGATCTTTTTGAGCAGGCCGGGAAGGACTTCACGGATAATGGCGCTGATCTGCTCGGTCTCCCGGAAGAAATAGGTCTCGTTGTTGGTCAGCTGGGCGGCGATGCGGTAGAGCGCTTCAGTTCCCTTGGGCCCGTTCACGAGATGCTGATAGTACCGGGTCAGGGACGTGAACCCGCCTGCCGCGGCAAGAGGGGCGAGTCGGTGATGCAGGACATTCAGCCGGTCATCGTCATAATAGAGCCCGAGCTTGTCCGATATGAACTCCCGCAGCGGAATGACGTCGGCCAGGTCGAATGCAAAGGGCGAACCGGGTGTTCCGGACAGGGCGGCATAGGCATTCAGCGCGCTCTGCGCTGCGTTTCCGGCCGCGCCGGTCATGGTGGAAAGCGTCTTTGACAGGGCCTTGCGGGCCTCATCGGCGCTGAACCGCGACAGGGCGAGCGCCGCCTCCATGCGCACCTCTTCCACCGCGTCTGCGGCAAAGGGCAGGATGGCCTTCATGCTGCGCTCGGTGCCGATGCCGGCCATGGCGGCAACGGCGGCCCTGCGGACCATGGGGTCTGCATGGCTGCTGCACGCGGCAAGGCCCGCAATAGCTTTTTCGTCGCCGATCCTGACGATCGCCTCCATCGCCTCCTCGCGCATGTCGCGGTCGGAAAGGAGCGCGGTCAGCGCCGAT
>JBBIHD010000307.1:0-3222 GCA_037447195.1 Nitrospirota bacterium
CCTCTGGGCTCTCCACAAGGTGAAGATCCCCACCCTGGTCGTCGGCGACCTGAAACAGGCGATCATGGGCTTCCAGCATGCTGACCCGCGGCTGCTCGCGGAGCTGTCAGCGGCGCATCCCAAGGAATCGAAGCCCCTCACCGCCAACTGGCGTTCGAGCGAACCGCTCATGAAGTGGATCAACGTGATCGGCGGGGGACTGTTTGGAAAGGGCTACCAGTCATTGACGCCAAAGAGCGGGATCAAGAGCGCCATGGACCCGCTCGAAGTGGTCGATTTTTCCGAGCTGCCCTATCGCGGCAGCACCATCATCCCCGCCCAGTACACGGCCCTCAGGATCCGGGACCTCCTGAACGACGGGAAGCAAAAGGTATATGCAGGAGGCGGGAGTGATTACCGGCCGCTGCGTGGCAGCGACATCGCCGTGCTCTGCCCCACGAACAAACGGCTGAAGAACTATGCCGAGGCTCTGGCCGCGCTCGGCATCAGGACCCGGATGGATCAGGACGGATGGTTCCAGTCGCCCGTTATCCAAGCCGCCTATCACGCCCTGTCCTACGCTGCGGACCCGACGGACAGGCACGCGGCGTTCTATCTTGCCGTTGCGCACATGGGGAGCCACGACCTTGCAGGGGCGCTCAAAAAGATCATGCAGGGACAGGAGATCAGCGAACCGTTCTTCGAGGCGCTGCGAGCGGCGGGCAGGCGCGGCGCGAATAGTTTCGTCGATGCAGCTGTCGGGGATGTCATCAGCGCCATGGATATCTATGGCGTCGTATCGCTCTGGCCCGACGCGGACCAGGCCCGCGCCAACCTCCTGAGGCTCCAGGGCGAGGCGCGGGAATTCATGGGAGCCAACCGCGAAGCGCTTGCGAGCGGCGGCTTTTACGGCGCGGGGATCAAGCCCTTCCTCGCCTGGCTCAGGAAAAAGGTCGAGATCGACGACAGCCAGCCCGCGGCCAGGACCGTGGACGAGGACGCCGTGCAGCTCGCGACCTGGCACAAGTCCAAGGGAAGGGAATGGCCCGTTGTCGTGGTCGCGAGTGCGGACTACAAGCGCTCTGTGCGGCTGCCGCGGTTCGATGTGGAGTACGACGATTTCAAGGACCTGGACCGCATCCTGGACAGGGCAAGCATCACCATATCGCCGAACTTCGATGCGCCCGAGGCAGTGGAGCGATTTGCGGCCCGGCATCGTCTCGAAATGGAAGATGAAGACCGCAGGCTCCTGTACGTGGCGCTTACCCGGGCGAAGGAGAAGGTCATCCTCGAATGGCCGCGGTATCAGGAGGCAAGCAATGCCGGGAAGAGAGCGAAAGGCGACGAGGAGACAATAAGCTACTGGACCACTCTGCGGGACGCGACCGGCATGGAGCTGGTCGACGGTAAGCTTGCCGTCAACAAGAGTCGTTTCAACTGTGTGGTGACCACGGGAGGCAAACACTCGCCCCCGATATTCGAAGAGGAGCCGAAGCAGGTCGAAAACGCTCTTCCCGTCATCGGCCGGCGCGCCATCAAGCCTGGAACGAAGCCGGAAAAGCTGACGCCCGAGGCGATAACGCCGTCATCCCTGCATGGTGCGCCGGTCGGGGCGGCAGTGAAGGCCGCGACAGAGGCCTATGGGAGCGGCTTGGACGCTCTTGCCGATCTTCCCGCCGAGGAGCGGGGCACCGTGCTTCATCGGTGCTTCGAGATCATGGGCGCCGGCATCAGGGACCGGACGGTCCTGAGCAGGGCGGCGGATCATGATGTGCGGGAAGAGGATTTCCCGGCCATCGAGAAGGCCGTCGCGGACTTCGAGGCATACATCAGGAAGCGCTTCGCTCCGCAGGGGATCGAGCGGGAGGTCCCGGTTTTGTCCGTGAACGCCCAGGGCAGCGTCGTGGCGGGCAGCGTGGACCTGCTGATCGAGACCAGGGAGGGCCTCTGGATCATTGACCACAAGACCGACCGGACCGATGATCTCGATGAGCGGTTCCGGTTCTACCTGGCCCAGCTCATGGCCTATGCGGATTGCGCGGCGAAGGCGAGGAAGGACAAGCCGGTGCTGGGCGTGGGGATCAACTGGATATCCCGGGGCCGCGTCACGTCAGTGCCGTTTTGAGGCGCAATGTGAAGAGTCTATGGCGCCCCGGCCCCTCTGGGGCTTATGCTGTCAGGTCAGCCATCGGGAAAGGATTCTGCGCGAAGTCATATTCAGCCGCAAACTCGCGCCAAGGTGCTTTACATATTCCTGATTTTATAGTACCTTATCATCTAAGAGAGGCGCTGCCATGAAGGAAAAGGACCGAAAAATCGCACGCGAATTGAAAGCAAGGCTCTCCGAAGAAGTTGCACTCATCGATTTCAAGGTCTTTGGTTCGAGGGCGCGGGGCGACGCCGACGAATACTCGGACCTTGATGTCTTTCTCGAGGTGGAGTCGCTTGACAGCGCGCTGAAGGAAAGAATCTCGGATATCGTGTGGGAGGTCGGCTTTGCCAATTATGCGGTTATCTCGCCGCTCATCTTCACACGGGACGAACTCGAGAATTCGCCGCTGCGCGCCTCGGCCATCGTCGAGGCGATCACCGAAGAAGGGGTGGGGGTATGACGGACCGGGAGTCCCTTCTCGCCTTCCGTCTGAACGTTGCGGAGGAAACCCTTGCGGATGCGGAACGGATGCTGGAGAGCGGCATCAGCCCCCGCTCCGTCTCCAACCGGGCCTACTACGCAATGTTCTACGCGGTGCTGGCGCTCTTTCTGAAGGCGGGCATCACGGCAAAGACCTCGAAGCACGCGGGGGTCATCTCCGTGTTCGACAAGGAACTCATTCACACCGGCAGGCTTGATGCGCGCTACTCCAAGCTGCTCCATAAAACTTTTGAAGCGCGGCAGACCATAGATTACAAGGAGCTTGTCAACGTCACGGTTGAAGAGGCGTCCGGCCATGTAAAGGGCGCGCGGGAATTCGTTAACGCCGTGAAGAAGTTCATAGTATCATCCCCTGGCGGCCGCGGTTGATGTCTCCCGGCAACAGTTAATCCGATGTATATTGCCGTCTCCACACCGCACTCCGAATTCCGCAATCCGCATTCAAGCCGTATTCTGTCTTCTGTATACTGTATTCTGCTTTTTCTCTCCGAACTCCCAACTCCGAACTCCGAACTTTAACGTGCATCCCGTTTCCACTCCGCATTCAAGGTGCACCCGACTGCCCCCCACCCCGGTCAAAGCTCCGTGAA
>JBBIHD010000308.1:0-3222 GCA_037447195.1 Nitrospirota bacterium
CCGTCAGCGCGGATAAAATCGGCCTGATCGGATTCCCTGCGCCGGTCCGCTGCCTCGTCACTGGCGAGCTCCCTGAGCGTTTCGGGAATTCCCGGAGAGGTCCAGTCACGCCGCTGGTAGAAATCGCCCAGGCCCTCTTCCTGGATCATACGATAGATGGCCTTGCAGGCGCGGCAGCAGAAGACCTTGCGGCCGTCGGGATGATCGTCATGGACCGCCTCCCGCTCCGTGACCGGCAGCATGCAGTGGTCGCAGAGCATGGACGTCGCTGCAGCCCTGGTCTTTGTCCGGTGATCTTGAGTTTTCATATAATACTGTTAACAACAAGACCGCTTTTTCAATCTGGTCTCGTGAAGCCATTGTTCACAGGGAGCCGCAAAGATCACACAGAACAACGGGGATGCTATCAGGTGTTTTCTTCGTGGCTTCGTGACTTCGTGTGAGACAATATCTTTATTACGCCTTTAGTGATTCTCTTCCGGTAAAACGATAAAGACCGCTTCGCGCAGGAGCCGTACTTCCTTTCTGCCTGTCTGCTCTATCACGAATCGGAAGTGAAGCGCGTCGCCCGCCTTCCCAGCGCCCGGGCCGCGGACAACAGCCTCCAGGCGGAGCGAGCCCTTGGCAGGCACTGTCACGGGATTATCAGGAGTCAGCAGCGCCGCGCCTTCCAATCCTGAAATGGCCACATGATATCGCGCCGACTTGAGGCTCCGGCTCTCGATGTACAGGCTATACCGGTTCTCTTGCGAAGATATAGCCCGCCTTTTGCCGGTCATCGTCTCATTCGCGACCCAGAAGTCAACGGGCATCCTGACAACTGCGGTATAGACCAGCAGCCCCATCAGGAGGGCCATGAGCGCGGCAAGCCCTAGTACACGGGGACGCGCAGTCCTGCTTTGCCCGGCCCCGAGCCCGAAATGATAGCCGATGAGCGGCTCCCTGCCGACAAGCGACAGGCGGCCGGCGCAGGCGTCAATGCATTCAGCGCAATTGATGCATTCGACCTGGAGGCCATTCCTGATGTCAATGCCCGACGGACAGGCACGAACGCAGGCGTCGCACTTGCGGCACTCCTCTGCGCGCTGCCGATCGAATGCTATCGTAAGCGTCTGGTCGTCGAAAAAGGCGCTCTGCATGCGCGCATAGGGGCAGACGGCCGTGCAGAACTTCTGGCGCACAAAAGCAAGGTCCAGGTAGATCAGGACGAAGAAGAACGCCCAGGAACCGAGTGTCCAGGGACCGAGTGACAGCGTGAACGCGTCCCTGATCATGTCATAAGGAGATACGAAGTACCAGGTGAGCGTGGCCGAGACGAAAAGCGAAAAAAGCAGCAGGATCACCTGCTCTGCAGCACGCGCCGCAGCGGGATGGCGCAGTGCTCTGTCAGCCGCCTTGCCGAGCATGCCCGAGAGTTCCGCCAGCACGGTCTGGGGGCACATCCAGCCGCACCAGATGCGTCCGAAGAGCATGGTGAACAGCATGATGCCGGCAAAGAACAGAAGAAGCACCAGGAGAAGGAAGAACGACTCTCCAATGGACAGGACCGTGCCGAAAAAGAAGAGGCTCAGGGACGGCACATCGAAGCGAAGGGCGCTTTCGCCGTTGATGCGCAGGAAGGGAAGGCCGATGATGACGGCGGCCTGAAGCCAGGCTGCCCTTCGCCGCCAGGATCGAAAGGTCCTGCTACTCATGCTGTACGCACATCACTTCTTGCGCAGCGACCGGATATAGAGCGCCACGTCCCTGATCTTCTCAGGCCCGAGCTGCTTCTCGAATGCGGGCATACCGGCCTGGGTGCCCCCGGAGGTGGTCCGGATAAGGTCCTTTACCTCTCCGCCATACAGAAAGGCCGGACCGGTGAGGGCCGGGCCGAGCGCGCCTTCGAGCTTCTCGCCGTGGCACATGGCGCATTCAGCGGCATATATCTCTTTGCCTTTCGCAATGCGCTGTTCATCGGCTGTCATCGCTTTCACAGCCGGCTTCTGCTCAACAGGAGCGGCCGGCGCGGTAATGGCCGCGGACTTCCGCTCATATTGGCCGAGCTGCGTCCAGCCCGTTGTTGCAGGCATATAGAGGTAGATATAGACAAAGCCGAAGATCACCAGCCCCAGAAAGAACACTGTCATGCCGATAGGCATCTTTTTCTTGCCGTCCTCGCGCTCTTTAATGCCGTCATAGTCAGACATGGGCATCTCCTCGGGAGAATAGTGAGATCGTACTAGTGCCGCGCATCATCATCTTCGAGCATGCGGTACTTGGGCTGCTCCACACGGTCCTTCCGCTTCCGCCGGAAGTAATAGATCATGGTTCCCGCAAGGACAGCGACAAGAAGCGCGGTAAAACCGAAATAGACCCACTGCTGCACCGTCATGGCGTTCCTTTCACTTCCCTGCCCAGCCGCATGAGATAGGCCACAATAGCGTCCATCTCCGTCTTGCTTTCGAGATCCTTTGCGTCCTTCGCGGGGAAGGGATAATCCAGGACCTTCATCTTCCTTGCCGTATGCCGCGCATCGAGCTTCCGGTCCCCGAGCCAGGGATAAGGCGGCATGTTCGATCTCCTGTACATGCTCTGGGGGTTCTTCATGTGCATGTAGTGCCATTGGGCGGGATACTTCGTCCCTACCCGCGCGAGATCCGGACCGGTGCGCTTCGATCCCCACAGATGGGGCCGGTCGATGGCGGACTCCTCAAGCTTCGAATAGGCGCCGTAGCGCGCTGTCTCGAAGGGCAAGGGGCGCACGGTCTGGGTATGACAGTTATTGCACCCTTCGCGGATATAGATATCGCGGCCCTCAAGTTCAAGCGCCGTGTAGGGACGAACGTTCTCCGTGGACACGGCGGCTGTGCCGGCAAAAAGCGGGATGAACGTGGTGATCAACGTTCCTGCGAGGATCGTTATTGCCGCAAGGATGATGAATATGACGGGATTCTTGTCAACGTTCATAATATTCTCCTCTGCACATCAGCATAGGGCATAGCGCATGGTGTTTGAATCTCTCTGCGCTATGCTCTCTGCGCTTTACCTGCCGCCGGCGCTTTCCTGGCCGTCTGGATAAGGTTGTACACGAACACGATGAACCCGGCGAGGAAAATGATCCCGCCCAGGGTCCGCATGTTCCAGAAGGGATAGTTCGGCGTCAGGGTTTCCATGAAATTGCCGTATTTCAGGCTCTGGTCCGGATTCGTCGCCTGCCACATGGCGCCCTGAGCGATGCCC
>JBBIHD010000309.1:0-3211 GCA_037447195.1 Nitrospirota bacterium
CTGTCCCAAGACAGCCGCGAGGCCGCCTGTCACGCGGCAGGCGCCGTAATGGAGGCGGTGGAACGTTGCAAGGCAGGAGAGATCGAGCGGGCCTTCTGCGCTGTGCGGCCGCCAGGCCACCACGCCGAAGCGGACCGCGCCATGGGGTTCTGCATATTCAACAACGTGGCTGTCGGCGCGCGCCATGCCCAGAAGGTCGGGTTCGGGAAGGTCTTCATCATCGACTTCGACGCCCATCATGGCAACGGCACGCAGCATATCTTCGAAGAGGACGATACGGTCTTCTACTTCAGCACCCACCAGTATCCCTATTATCCCGAATCAGGAAGGGACATGGAGCGCGGGAAGGGCAAGGGCGAGGGATTCACCTACAACGTCCAGATCCGGGCCGGCTCAGGGGACAAGGACTATCTTGCAGTATACCAGGACATCCTGCCCGGCCTGGTGCAGCGCTTCAACCCGGACATCGTGCTCGTCTCGGCAGGCTATGACATCCACGTCAAGGACCCCCACGCCGACATCCGCGTGTCGCATGAAGGCATCCGGGCAATTGTCCAGAGCATCCTCGCAAGTTCGCAGCGGCCCGTCGTGTTCGTTCTTGAGGGCGGCTACGACCTCGCCTCGCTCTGCGATTCGGTCAGGATAACGATCAGGGAGATGCTGGCGGCGTGAGGGAGCTGAACTCGCCGGATGAGTGAAGCGTCAGTCACTACGTGAGACGAGTGCTGTGCGGTCTGAAGGGCCAAGAATAGTAGGCTGGATATGGCATAAGAACATACGGGTTGAGGGTACTGATCTTTGGAGAGTTTCTTTTCAGCAGGTGTGACAGGAGGTCGGATACAGGCCTGGCAGCTATCACGCATCCGCCATCATCCCGCCCATCCGCCCGTCGAACTCCTTCGCTTTCCCGTCATGCTCCGCCGTGACGGTCTCGAGATCGGCAAAGAGCGCTTCGATCTTCTGCCTGCCCTCGTGCATTGACCGGGAGAGGTCCCGGATGGCCAGGGCAGCGCCCTTCTGCGAGGCGGCCGCAAGGGCCTGCGTGTCCTGCTCCACCTGCTGCTCCACCTGCATGATCTGTTGTTCGAGCACTTCGATCTTCTTCAGGAGGGGGTTCAGGACCTTTGACCGCTCAGCCACGATGTCGGCGCGCTGGCGGCGCAGGTCCTTCCGGTTCGCGTTGACGGCGGGTGCTGCCGCAGGTTTCGCGCCCTGCGCCTGCGGGGCAGGTTCGTCGCTCCAGCCCACCCGTTCCAGGAATTCCCGGTACGTTCCCTCGAAGAGCGAGACCCTGCCGTTGTCGAAAACGATGAGGCGCTCCGCCAGGGCCTCGAGCACCATCTCGCTGTGCGTCACGATGATGACGGCGCCGTCGAAGCCGTCCACGGCATCGACGAGGGATTCCACGGACTGCATGTCCAGGTGGTTCGTGGGCTCGTCGAGCAGCAGCAGGTTCGCGGGGCTCACGAGCAGCTTGCCGAGCAGCACCCGGGACTTCTCGCCGCCGGACAGCACAGAGACCTTCTTGAGCGCATTGTCGCCCTCGAACATCATCAGGCCGCACAGCGAGCGGGCAGCGGTCTGGTTGATCTCGGGATCGGCTGCCATGATCTCCTGGACCACCGTATTCGCGGGCTTCAGGCGCGCGATGTTGGTCTGGCCGAAATAAGCGGGCCTGAGGCTGTCGTGGTGCCGCACCTCGCCGCGAAGGGGGGCGAGCTCCTTCATGAGCAGGTTGAGCAGCGTGGTCTTGCCCTTGCCGTTCTTGCCGATCACGGCGATGCGGTCCTGTTTTCCCACAGCGAAGGTCAGGCCGCTGATCAGGCCTGGTCCGCCCGGCGAGAAACTGAAGGCCAGGTCCTCCACGTTCATGAGCCACTTTCCGGCAAAGGGCGCGGACCGGAAGGAGAAGTCAAGGTCCTGGATGTCTCCCAGCTTCTCGAGGCGCTGCATCTTGTTCAGCGCCTTGACGCGGGACTGGACGGCCTTGGCCTTCGTGGCCTTGGCCCGGAACCGGTTTATGAACTCCTCGGTCTCCCGCCGCTTCTTCTCCTCGTTCTGGCGCGTGCGCTCGTACAGCTCCTCTTCCATGGAAATCTGCTCATAGAGCTTGCCCGTGGGGCCTTCGATCTTGCGCACCTTGCACCGGTGGATCAGGATCGTATGGGTCGTTACGCTGTCCATGAACCGGCGGTCGTGGGTGATGATGATCAGTTCGCCCTTCCAGTTCCTGAGGAACCGGGTGAGCCACCGGATCGACAGGATGTCGAGGTAGTTCGTGGGCTCGTCCAGCAGCAGCAGGTCCGGCTCCGAGACAAGCACCTTGGCGAGGCTGAGCCGCACCTGAAAGCCGCCGGAGAATTCCGACGGCCGGCGCAGGAAGTCCTCTTCGGTGAATCCGAGGCCCGACAGGATGGTTTTAGCCTTGAAGGTCTCGTCGCGGCCGTCCTCGCTCCGCGCCAGGCCGAGGCAGGCCTCTGCGAGGACCGTCTCCTCCGTGAAGTTGATGTGCTGGGAAAGGTGGCCGACGGTGTAGCCCGCCGGCACGGAGATGGAGCCGCTGTCAGCGTGCTCCTCGCCCAGGATCAGCCGGAAGAGCGTGGTCTTGCCGTGGCCGTTCCTGCCCACGAGGCCTGCGCGTTCGCCGCGGTTCAGGTTGAAGGACACAGCTTCGAGCAGCACCTGGGTGCCGTAGGATTTTGTGAGGTTTGATATCTGGAGCATGGAATTCGAAGGCCTTATCGCAGCGGGATTCGCACTGTTCAGGGCGCAGCGGGTATATTACCGGAGGGAAATGACGGGTGCAAATGGTTTTTTTAGTGCGGTCGTATAAACGGTGAAAGAGATGTGAATAAGGATAAATTTTTACCACGAAGGGCACGAAGAAATTCAAAAACCCATAAACCTAAAAACGGCAGTTGGAACACGGATGAACACGGTAATGATGAAAAAAACAAGGGCATCTCATCTTTCTGATGATTCACCAGTTCGGAAGCTCTTTCATTTGATTCAAGCTTCTGAAAATTCGCGTCAATTCGCGGCTAAATGCTTTTTTCAGGATATGATTTCCTTGGAGCGGCGGTCAGGCGTCAAGAACTGATAGCTCTGAGCTGACAACTGACATCTGATAGCAAGTCCTACCCCCGCAACTGCCGGCTGCTTCCTACTTCCTGTACTCGACCCGGTCCCCCTTGGCCAGCACATCAACGCT
>JBBIHD010000310.1:0-3208 GCA_037447195.1 Nitrospirota bacterium
GCGTGGCGTCCGGCACATACAGGAAGGCATAGGGCTGTTCTTCCGCCAGGATCGCGTGGATCCGGTGGTAGATCCTTTTCCGCGCTCCCATGTCGAAGGTGCGCCGCCCCGCCACGAGCAGCCGGTCCACTTCATCGTTCGCATAGCCGATGAAGTTGTACTCGCCCTTTTTGGTCTTGCTTGAATGCCAGATATCATACAGGTCCGGGTCCCGCCCCAGGCTCCATCCGAGGATAATGGCGTCGAAGGACCGCTTGTCGATCTGCTCCAGGAAGGCCTGCCATTCCATGACCCTGATCTTTGCATCGATCCCCAGGGCCTTGAGATTTCGCTGGATGATCTCGGCGGCCCGGATGCGCTCATTATTGCCCTGGTTCGTCAGGATCGTGAACCGGAAAGGCTTGCCGTCCCTGTCGATCAGTCCGTCGTTATCGCTGTCCTTCCAGCCCGCTTTGTCCAGCATGCGCCGGGCCCGTTCGGGATCATGGTCATAGCTTTTTGCCGCGGGATTATATGCCCAGGACACGTGCGAGAAGGGGCCGGTGCAGGGCCTGCCTATGCCGAGGACAACGCCGTCGATGATGCTCTTGCGGTCGATGGCATAGGACAGGGCCTGGCGCACCGTCACGTCCTTGAAGATCGGGTTCCGGAGATTGTATCCGAGATAGGTGTAGCCGTTGGCGGGATAGCGGAACTTCTGATAGTTTTCCCGGATCCGCCGGGACTCGCTCTTGCGCAGGAACTGGAGCGGGTTCAGGCCCATCATGTCCACGCCGCCTGAGAGCAGTTCCTGGAACATGGTGGAGGAGTCCGGGATGATGCGGTAGATGAACTGGTCGACCCGGGGCCGGCCCTCGAAGTAGTCAGCGTTCGCCTCCAGCACGATCTTCTGGCTCGAGACCCACTCTTTCAGCTTGTACGGTCCTGTGCCGACAGGCTTGCGATTGAAGGTGTCCGTGTTCAGGTCCTTGCCCTCGAGCAGATGCCGGGGGATGACGCCCATGGCCCAGCTCTCGAGGGCCGGAGAAAAGGGCTCTTTATAGGTCACGCGAAAGACATATTTGCTTGCAGCTTCCGCCCGGGCAACGTCCATGTAGGAGCTGCCATAGGGTGTGGCCACCGCGGGGTCCGTGAGCTTCTGGTAGGTAAAGAGCACGTCAGCAGCCGTGAACTCCACGTTGTCGTGCCACTTCACGCCCTTCCGGAGAAAGAAGGTGATCGTCTTGCCGTCAGGTGACACCGTCCAGCGCTCGGCAAGGTCCCCTACGAGGCGGATGTCCTTGTCGTATTTCACCAGTCCGCTGAAGACCAGGTCGTTGATCGTTCCCGATGCCGAATCATTGGCGATAATGGGGTTCAGGCGGCGGGCATCGCCGATGGATGCCTGGACAAGGGTGTTCGGGTTCCGTTCCGGCTTGTCAACGCAGGCGGAGAGCGGGAGAAACATGATCAGAATTGTCAAAAAGAGCTTATTCATTGGTCGGCGTCAGCCTCCCCAGCCGGGCGGCGATCTTGGTGAACTGCTCCAGCGCGGTTTCCAGATCGTCGGCGATCTCGGTTGCGAGAACGCCGGGAGAAGGCAGGGAATCCGTGTCGGTCAGGCTCTTGTCCTTGATCCAGAAAAGGTCGAGGCTCAGCTTGTCGCGCCTGGATAGTTCTTCGTACTCGAAACACCGCCACCGGCCGTCCGGATTTGACTCTCTCCAGGTGGGTGTTCGCTCGTGCATCCTGCCCGGCTTGTAGCACTCCGCGAACTCGTCGAAGTCCTTCCGCTGGATGGGCGATTGTTTCTGCGTGAAGTGCATGTTCGTGCGGAGGTCGTAGACCCAGAGCCGGTCGGTCCAGACCTCGGGCCGGCCTTCCTTCTTGTCGAAGAAGAGCACGTTCGCCTTGACTCCCGGAGAATACCAGATGCCGGTGGGCAAACGCAAGAGCGTATGTACCCGGCACTTCTGGAGCAGGTTCCGCCGCACTTTCTCGCCCGCCCCGCCCTCGAACAATACGTTATCGGGCAGCACCACCGCGGCCCTGCCGCCGATCTTGAGCAGCGTGTACATGTGCTGCACGAAGTTCAGCTGTTTGTTCGAGGTCGAGGTCCAGAAGTCCTCGCGAACCACGACCTGGTCTTCCTTTTCCGTCTCGCCCTCCTCGTTCACGAACAGGAGGCTCTGCTTCTTGCCGAAGGGCGGATTCGCCAGGATCATGGAGTATTCCCGGGACCAGGGCGCTGCAAGACTGTCGTGGCCCGTATGGATCACCACCTTGTCCCCGCCGATGCCGTGGAGGTAGAGGTTCATCGCGGCCATGCGGCCCACCTTGGGCGAAAGCTCCATGCCCTCGACGAGGTCCTCCTGCAGGGCCTCCTTCTGGTCCCGGTCAAGGTCCTTTCCGAACTTGTCCAGCACGTACTGATAGGCATTGCACAGGAACCCGGCCGTGCCTGCCGCGGGATCGCAGATCGTATCACCCGGCGTCGGCTGCATCACCTCGCACATGGTCTGGATCACCGGCCGGGGCGTGAAATGCTGGCCCGCGCCGCGCGCCGACTCCGCGGCGGACCGCTGCATAAGCTCTTCGTAGATCGTGCCCTTCACGTCAACGGGCAGGGAGACCCAGTCCACCTTGTCGATCAGGTTCACGACCAGCTGTTTGAGCAGCGCGGGATTGTGGATCTCGCACCGCGAGCCTTTGAAGATCACGCCGAGCATGCCCGGCTTGACGCCGAGCGTTTCCAGTATCAGGTGGTACTGCTTCTCAAGCGCGGCCCCGTCCAGGGGCAGGAGCGTTTTCCAGCCGAACTCCGGCGGCACGAGCGGCTGCCGGTTGTACGGCGGCTCGGTGAGCTGGTCCGCCATCTTCAGGAACAGCAGCAGCGTCAGTTGCTCCACATACTCGAAGCTCGAGAGCCCGGCGTCCTGCAGCACGCCCGCGTAGCCCCAGGCCCGTTTGCCGATCTGGGAAGAATCCATGGTTTACCGCACCTTCTTTCGTCGGACTGGTCGGACAGGTGGGACAGGTCGTTTTGCCGCCCGCTCCCGCGCGATGCGCGCCAGCAGCTCCGACGCAGGCTCGTCAGCCGGGTCCTGCGCTACAAGCTTGCCGGTGAACGCCTGACGCAGGATCGCCTGGCGCAGAACCTTGCTCTCCGCGAGCTTCGCCTCCAAATCCGCCTCCAGATGATCGATCACCGAAAGCTGGTCCTCGACGG
>JBBIHD010000311.1:0-1020 GCA_037447195.1 Nitrospirota bacterium
CGCTTTGCGCCGTGCTCGGCGTTTTCCTCGTGCTGCGGCGGCTGTCTCTCATCGGCGACGGCCTTGCCCATGTGACCTTCGGAGGCGTGGCGGCCGCGCTGGTGCTGCGCGTCGACCCGTCGGCCGTCACCCTGGCGGCCATCCCGGTGGTGCTCTTGTCGTCCCTGGGCATCCTGAAACTGACCGAGAAGGCGCGCATCTACGGCGACGCGGCCATCGGCATCGTGTCCTCGCTGGGGATCGCGACGGGCATTCTGCTTGCCAGCGCCGCGGGGGGCTTCAATGTGGACCTCTTCAGTTTTCTGTTCGGCAGCATCCTCGCCATCAGCGGCAGTGAGGCGGTCATCGCCGTCATCCTGTTCGTCGTGGTGGTCTCGGCGGTCGGCCTTTTCTACAACGACCTTTTTGCCGTGACCTTTGATGAGGAACTGGCGCGCAGTTCGGGCATCCGGGCGCAGCGGATCAACGTGGTGCTGGTCCTGCTCACGGCATTGACCGTCGTGCTGGCCATGAAGGTCGTGGGCATCCTGCTGATCTCGGCCCTCCTGATCGTGCCTGCCGTTGCGTCGCTGCAGGTGGCGCGCGGGTTCCGGGCCACCATCCTCTGGGCCGTGGTTTTTGCCGTCTTCTCCGTCGTGGCGGGGATCATCGGGTCCTTTGTGATGAACCTTCCCACCGGGGCGACGATCGTGCTGCTGAACATCGGCCTGTTCGTCCTGGCCTACGTGCTCAGAAAAACGGTTCTGGCCGGCCGCATCGGCGCAGGCAGCGGAGATGCCCGCGCTGCTCCTGAGGCCAGGTAGCAGGCGGGGCAATGGAGTCGGGTGACCATTCCGGGAAACCGGATCGAAGGGAGGCAGCAAGGTATGCCGCAGAGCAATTCGCGAAGGCCCCTGCATGACCGGGGCAGGATGAAGTTCGTCATACTGATCACCCTTGCGCTTGCCGCCGCCGTGGGCATCGGCGCCGGCGCGGGGTTCTGGTCCGCCTCGGCCGGAGGGACGTCTGCCCTGGTCCTTG
>JBBIHD010000311.1:1090-3158 GCA_037447195.1 Nitrospirota bacterium
CGAGGACGCGAACCTGGAACTCAGGCTGAACCAGGAAGAGCTGAACGACATCCGCGACGATCTCTTCATCAAGTTTCTGGGCATATCGGACGTCAACCAGGCGGTCAATTCGCCGCACCTGATCGAAAAGCGGCTCCATGACGTGGCCGAGATCACGGCGCGGGTCATGGGCGCCGATGCCTGCCTGGTCTATCTGTACTACAAGAAGAAGGACGATCTGGTCCTGGCCGCCACCTGGGGAGGACATGAGGAGTCCGTCGGCGCCGTCCGCATTTCCCCGGGGCAGGGCATCGCCGGCTGGGCGGCGAGAAAGATCGAACCTGTCATGCTGAGGGATTTCCGCTCCGACGCGCGCTTCAGCGATATTCCCGGCCTTTCCCTTGCCGACTATCAATCGCTCTACTGTCTTCCGCTCTACGTCTATTCCAGCGGGACGCTCATGGGGGTGATCGAGCTGTATTATGAGAAGGGGAAGCATTTCACCGACGAGGACATCACCTTCTTCACCACCCTGTCGGGCATCATCAGCACGACGATCCAGAACGACCGGCTCCAGGAGGAGCTTGGCAAGATGAACACGGAGCTTGAGCAGTGGGTCGCCGAGAAGACGGAAGAGCTCCGCGCGTCGGAAGAGCGGTACCGGACCCTGGTGGAGAACGCCTGCGAATCGATCCTGGTCCTGACCGAAAGCGGCGATATCGTGTTCGCCAACGAACAGGCCGCGCGCCTCACCGGGTTCACGAAGTATGAGCTGCTCCAGAAGAGCGTTTTTGATCTTTTCTCCGACGCCGCAGAGGTGCGCTCGCTGCTTGACGATGCGCGCCAGGGCCAGCGCGTGCTGCGGCAGGGCGAACTGAAGATGTCGGGCGGCGCGGCCGTGCCGGTGGACGTGAGCGCCGTGGGCCTGACGCTCATGGGCAAGCGGTTCGTGCAGTCGGTGATCCGCGACATGTCGTCCCGCGCCCAGCTGGAGTCGCTGCTGCAGAAGAAGGACCTCGAGATCGCCGCGCTGAAAGAGCAGCGGGACCATTGACCCTTAGAGGATATTTTTTCGATGAAATTGACATACCGTCTGATCCCGGATAGAATGCTGTCATGAATGTTCCCCATCCCATACCGTACCAGGGGAGTAAGCGGAACCTGGCCGATGCCATCTTGCGATATTTCCCGGATAAGGTGGAAACACTGCACGAGCCTTTTGCGGGATCTGCGGCAATTTCTCTGGCCGCCGCTGCACATAAACGCGCAAAACGGTTTTGCATCAACGATTTGAATAAGCCGCTCGTTGATCTTTGGCGCGCCATTATCAACGCGCCGGACAAATTGTCCAGGGAATACGAAGGGCTTTGGCATGAACAGCTTGAAGACCCGAGGGCGTTCTACCGTGAAATACGGGATAAATTCAATCAGACGGGCAGGCCGGACTATTTTCTTTACCTTCTCGCCCGATGCGTGAAGGCCTCCGTGCGTTACAACGCCAATGGTGAGTTCAATCAAAGTCCGGACAACCGAAGACGGGGCGCAACACCCGCCACCATGCGTGATCAGCTTCTTGGCGCATCATACTTGCTGAAAGATAAAACCTCTTTTTCCTCTAAAAACTATCGGGATGTCGTCCTCGATGCGGCCAAAGCCGACCTGGTCTACATGGACCCGCCCTACCAGGGCGTTTGCGGAAACAGGGACACTCGCTATCTTGCCAGTGTTCAATTCTGTGAATTTGTTGAGGTTCTTAAGCAGTTGAACGAGAGGCACATCAGGTATATAGTCAGTTACGATGGACGCACGGGCCGGAAAATTCACGGGGTTCGTCTTCCCGATCATTTGCATCTCACCCATATGGAACTGGCCGCCGGCCGTTCATCGCAAGCTACCCTTCTCGGAAGAAAAGATGCCACAGTTGAAGCTCTTTACCTGTCTCCTGCGCTGGCTGATGAACTCAGCAAACTGAAAACGATCCGTCACTTCACGCAGAGCGAACAGATGTGTCTTCTGGAGACGAGGGCATGACAAAGCAGCGACTTCCCAGGGAATTTATAAAGCTGTGCAAAAAAGTATCGGCAAAGCG
>JBBIHD010000312.1:0-3157 GCA_037447195.1 Nitrospirota bacterium
CTTGCTGTTTCTCTACCGGCATGTGCTGAACAAGGATTTTGGAACTCATAAAGACATCCCCCGCGCGAAGAAATCGAACTATATACCCACAGTTCTTTGCCGGAAAGAGATCGATTCGGTTCTGGCTCATCTCCGGCATCCCTTCAAGCTTGTGGCCCAGCTCCAGTATGGTTGCGGGCTGCGCATTTCAGAGGGCTGCATGCTTCGGGTCAAGGATTTCGACTTCGATACGGGTCTCCTTACGGTCCGGGGAAAGGGCAATAAAGTACGTACCGTGCCTCTGCCGAAGACGCTTCTCCCGGAACTGCGGGCTCAACTGGAAAGCGTGAAAAAACTGCATGACGAAGATCTGGCCGCGGGTTTCTCCGGGGTCTTTCTCGACGATCAGCTTGAGAAGAAGTATCCGCGGGCCGCGAAAGAGCTTATCTGGCAATGGTTCATACCGCAGGAGTCTCTGACCTTCGTTGCCCAAACCAGCGAATCGCGGCGCTATCATGTGCATGATTCTCGTGTGCAGGAGGCTTTTGGCGAAGCGGTTCGAAAGGCGAAGCTCATGAAGCGCGTCACTTCGCACACCTTCCGCCATTCGTATGCAACGCACCTGCTTCTGGCGGGCTACGACCTTCGCACGATCCAGACGCTCCTGGGCCACGCGGACATCAGGACCACGATGATCTATACCCACTGCGTGCCGAGCAGGACGGTCAAAGAGGCGAAGAGCCCGCTGGATTTTTAATGTGCAGATTACGGTCTCCGCGCCTGAGAACGTTGTTGTCATGGCACCGGCCTCCTGCCCTCCCTCAATATTTTTCACGCCTTTAAGTTCCCATGGAAAGCTCCGATATGATACAGTAGAGGGTAGTACGCCTGTGCCCGGACAAGGAGGCTTTCATGGATGCAGCGGCAGTGCAGAAGTTCATTCAGGACCTTACGAAGCAGCCCGAGGCAAAGAAGGCCGCGGGCTGGATCGTGGCCTTTACCAACGCCGAGGACGCCTCTGCCGATGACCTGCAGGAGCTTCTTTCCGCTGATCCGGCCCTGGGAGAGCGCATCCTGCGCGTTTCCAATTCGGTGATGCTGGGCCATCCCGGCGCCGTCGAGGAGGTGCACCAGGCCATCCTGTTCCTGGGCTTTGAGCGCATCATCTCGATCGCCGTGGGAATGAAGACCATGGACATTTTCAATATCCGGGGGGGCGGTGACACGCGCAATCTCTGGATGCACAGCTACGAAGTCGCCCTGCTGGCATCGGGGCTGGCGCGGTATGCGCGGGTGCCCCGGGCCGGCGAGACCTTCCTTGCCGGGCTACTGCACGACGTGGGCCGCGTCATCTTTACCGGGATCGACCGGAAGGGCTACCTGGCTGTGGAGCCTTCCGAGGCCATGTTCGAAAAGGAGCGAGAGCTCTTTGGCTGCACCCATGCTGACGCGGGGGCATGGTTCGTGGAGAAGCTGGGGCTGCCCGCGGACATCGTCCAGGCCACGCTGTACCATCACCGGCCCGAAGAAGGCCGCGGCAAATCGGCCCAGGCTGCCGTGGTGGCCCTGGCTGAAGGGCTGTCGAGAAAGCTCAGCCCCCGCAAGGAAGACGACGGCATCTGGACAAAGGGACATGATGCCGTGCTGGAGGGCCTCTCGATCTCGCAGGAGAGCATCGATACAGTGGGAGAAAAATTTGAGGAGGCCCGGGCCGAGGTGGAGACCCTCTTCCCCGTGGCCTGAAGCGCGGTCTCCGACCGCAATTGGAAATTGGAAGTTGAAAATTTCAAATTGCAAAGTTGCAGTATGGCGAGAAAAACCGCCGCCCATCATCAAACCAAAGTACTATTCACATTTTCATGCCTCCGCCATCTTCTGTTAGATTGTGCTATACTTGCCCTCAGTCGCCACAGCAGTATGATGCTCAACAGGTGAGGAGGAAGTACGCACGTGCCTGCATTGAAACGAATTCTCATCGTTGACGACGAGCCTGACATCACCGAGATCATCAATCTCTTCCTGGGCAAACTCGGATATGCGGCTGACACGTCCCATTCGGGCGAAGCAGTAATGGACCGGATCGAAAATAACGACTACTGGGCCGTGTTCTGCGATCTCAAGATGCCGGGCTTGAACGGCATCGAGGTCTTTGACAGGGTGCGGGGCAGGAACAGCGATCTGGCCAAGCGGTTCGTTCTGTTGACCGGGTCGGTGCTCGACAGCCACACCGAGTCGGTCCTTTCAGAAAAAAAGATCACCCTCTTCAAGAAGCCTTTCAACTTCAGGGAATTCACGACATTGTTCTCTCGCCTCGAGACCGGTTCCGCGTAAGCCAGTTCCAGGCAGCATTCTCAGCCATCTTTCAGCCTCTCTGTTGAAGCCCGTCCCTGCGCTGTTTTATTCCCAAACGTCATAATATTGACAGAACCTGGCCTTTGCCAGATCTTCGCAAGGACCACCCTTTTCCCAGATCCTGATTGCCATCTCTCGCCCATTTCGCGCTAATTCTTTGTATTATTGAATAAAATTTACGGTCTGTTCTCGGGCGGATTTGTCCATCGCTCCGGGGCAGGCACCGGGGAATCAAGAAGCAGGCCCGATCGATGCTGGCAGCCATCTTGCAAAAAAGAAGGCCAGAAGATATCCCGTCAAGAATCGGACAGGGAAGCGGGAGGGCCCCATGGCCATAGAACCGGCACAGCGGATCAACAATGTTCCGGTTGTGCGCAAGGACAAGACGGACCAGGAAAAGCCCCGGAAGCCGAAGGACAAGAAAAAGGACGACGGCGAAAAGAAGGGGAAGATCGACATCCGCGTATAGGGGGGATGAGAGGGCAATGGCGCTCCTGTCAAAAAAGAAACCAGCCCTGGAAGGCGAAAAAGCGCTTCTCGCCCTGGAGCTCGCCGAGATCAAGGAGATCTCCGACGTGCTGTTCCAGAGGATAGACCAGAAGATCAAGGTCCTTGAAGCTGTCGAGGCTTCGCTGGACAGGAAGACAGCGGCGCTGGAGCGGCTGCTCAGGCGCGCCGAGCCTGGCCGCGGTCCTGTGACGGCCACGGTCCGGCAGCGCGAGGTATGCGCCCTGGCGCAGCGGGGCATGCAGGCCGAGGAGATCGCCGAGGTGCTCGACATGCCCGCAGGCGAAGTGGAGCTGATCCTGGAACTGAATATGCAGAA
>JBBIHD010000313.1:0-3153 GCA_037447195.1 Nitrospirota bacterium
AAGTGCGGAAGGGCAAGGCACGGAATTCACGCTCAAAATGCCCCTGACCCTGGCGATCATTCCGGCCCTCCTGGTCGAGGCGTCGAAGGACGTCTTCGCCATTCCCCTCACCGCGGTGATCGAGAGCGTCAAGGTCAATACTTCCGAGCTCCATCGCGCCGACGGCAAAGAGGTCGTGCAGCTTCGCGGCAGCGTCCTGCCGGTGCGCCGATTGAGCTCGGCGCTCGGACTGGCGCATACGGAAAAGGCCTCTCACTATCTCGTTGTGCTGGCCCGGGCGGAAAAGCGCGTGGGCCTGCTGGTGGACCGGCTGCAGGGACAGCAGGAAGTGGTGATCAAGGCCCTGGACGAATACCTCGGCGACGTGCAGGGCATATCAGGCGCAACGATCCTCGGCGACGGCCGTGTGGTGCTGATCGTCGATACGGCGAAGATCGTGGAGGGCATGAGGGCGCGTTAGGCGGGAAATCCTGCCGCGGCGAAGGGCCTGTCCCGCGAAATGCCGTTGATCCGGATTGCAGGGGCCGGGCTGTTATTGCAGTTCACTTCATTTAAAGGAGGATGTGTCATGTTACGGAAAATGCTTGTTGTCGGGTTGAGTTTTGTTGTGGCTGTTTTTGCGGCAACGTACTCGTACGCGCAGGACGATATCACATACAGCGGATCGGCGACCATCGGCCAGGGAGTGCTCGAAGCGGGAGCGCAGGCGGCATTCGAGAAAAAGACAGGGATCAAGTTCAAGTCAGTCGAAATGCCGGGCTCGGGAAAAGGCATCAAGGCCCTGGTGGAGGGCAAAGCAACGCTTGCCGGCGTATCGCGGGCGCTCGAAGCGGAGGAAAAGAAGCAGAAGCTGCTTGGCCATGCCATCGGCTATGACGCAATCGCCGTTTTCGTGAACAAGAACAACCCCGTTGCCAATCTGACCAAAGCGCAGCTCAAGGGCATTTATACAGGCGAGATCAAGAACTGGAAAGAGGTGGGCGGCAAGGACGCGCCTATCGCGGTGGTGACGGAAATCAGCGGCCAGCAGAGAGCGACAACGCTGGCCTTTCAGGAAATGGCCATGGACAAGGCCCCCCTCGGCAAGGGTTTTAAGGAAATCGACCAACCCAAGGACCTGATCGTGGAGGCGGCGAATAACGCTGATGCCGTATGCGCGGTTAGCGCAGGCCTGCTTGCATCGCTGCCGCCGGACCTGCAGAAAAAAGTGAAGGTAGTGACCGTGAATGGGGTGGAGCCCAAGGACAAGAACATCCAGTCAGGCGCTTATCTCATATCGCGTCCCCTTTTGCTCGTCACCCAGGGCCTGGCCAAAGGCAACGTCAAGAAGTTCATCGATTTCATGCTTTCCAAGGAAGGGCAGGAGATCGTTGGAAAGAATTTCGTTCCGGTAAAACGTTAGCATGGCACGCCGGGCCTCCGGCGAAAGCCGGAGGCCCGTATTTTAGAAAGAGGAATACCTATGAAGATCCGATTGAACCCACTGGCTTTCATTCACAACCTCAGGCTGCGCAGCAAGATCTCGCTGATCATCATTCTCGTGCTCGCCGGCCTGGGCGTTTCGCTCGGTCTGGGCCTCTATGTGCTCGGCAAGGTGCGAGTGGGAAGCGCGCTCTATGCGGAGATAAAGGAAAAAAAGCTGACCCTTGAGCAGATCGCGAAGCTGGGCTCTGATCTGAACCATTATCGCGCGGAAATGGCGGTGATGATCGGCGTGCGTGACGCGGACCGGCTTGAAAAAATCAAGAACGAGCTTTCAAGTTTGAAGACGGAGATCGAGACCAAATTCGGCGATCTCCTGAACGCAGTGAAGGCGCAGGAAAAGAAACTGGCCATCGAGGACGCCCAGGCCACGTGGGCGGAATTCCTGGCAATGGCCGAACAGGAGATGGCCCCCGCGATCGAGGCGGGGAACCACGAGGCGGCGCGGGCGCTGGTCATGGGCATCCAGGAGCAGCGCTATAACCGCTACATCGAGCAGATCGACGCAATGGTCATGACCCAGGAACTGGAGATCGATGAAATGGAGCAGGCCGCGACGGAAACGGCCCTGAAGATGCGTTCATTGATGCTCGGCGTTACCGGCGCGATCTTCCTGGTCGTCATTTTGATACTCGTCGTGACGGGACAATCCATCATCGGTCCGGTGCAGAAGATCGCGATTGCCGCGGGGATCGTGGCGTCAGGAGACCTCACGCAGACCTTTTCGAACGAAAACGACGGCGGGGCAAAGAACGAGATCGGCCAGCTCGGGCGCTCCATGAATGCCATGGTATCAGGGCTCAGGAAACTGGTCGGTTCCATCCGGGCGAGCGCGGGCAAGACCGCCACGGCGGCGGAGCAGATCGCGGCAGGCTCGCGCCAGGTGAAGCAGGGCGCGGCAACCACGACGCAGGCGGCCGAGGAGACGCTCACGTCCATGGAACAGATGGCCGCTTCGATCCAGAGCGTGTCGCGCAATGCCGAAAGCCTGTCGTCGAACGTGCAGGAGACGTCGAGCTCCGTCACCCAGATGATGGCCTCCATCGAGAACGTGGCGCGGAACATGGAGACCCTGTCCTCCAGTGTTTCCGAGACGTCGTCCACCATCGAGCAGATGACGGTAACGACGGACCAGGTGGCGAAGAACATGGAGGCCCTGGCCACGAACGTCGTCGAGACTTCGTCTACAGTGGAAGAGCTTACAGTTTCCATAGAGCAGGTGGCAAAGAACGCCGAAGATCTGTCCCTTCTCGTGCAGAACACATCGGGGAGCGTTGAAGGGCTGGTGCGCTCCGTGGAAGATGTGGGCAAGACCATCCAGGAAGCCGGCGCCATCTCCCAGCGCTCCGTAACGGAGGCCAATGCGGGCAGCGAGGCCCTGACGCGGGCCTTCACGGGCATGAAGAGCATCTCCGGCGCCATGGGCGGCATGGCCGACCTGATCCGGAGCCTGGGGCGGAGCTCCCGGGAGATCGGTAAGATTGTCGAGGTGATCGAGGAGATATCGGACCAGACCAATCTGCTGGCCCTGAACGCGGCCATCGAGGCGGCCCGGGCAGGCGACGCGGGCCGGGGCTTCGCCGTCGTGGCCGACGAGGTGCGCAAGCTCGCCGAGCGCAGCATGAAGGCCACCAAGGAGATCGGCGACGTGATCAACCGGGTCCAGTCCGA
>JBBIHD010000314.1:0-3147 GCA_037447195.1 Nitrospirota bacterium
GCATGAAAAGGCAGGCGGCAACGGCACTAACGGGCTTTATGCGGGTTAGGGGACTGTCCCTATATTCATACGCGAGACCCCTGCCTCGCCGAAGAGCAGCAACTCCCTATCAGACAGACGGACCACCGCACTGAGCGCTTTGCTGCCTGCCTGCTTCTTCAGGCGAAAGGTCTTTCCGCTGTCACTGCTCAGCAATACGGTCCCATCCTGCCCGACAAGGACGATGGTTCCCTTCTCTCCCTCGACCGCGCCGAAGAGCGATGCCTCTCCTGCCGTTGTCAGCGAACGCCAGGCGCCCTGGCCGCTGTCGGACCGGTAGAGATGGCCCCGCAGGCCGTACAGAAGCACACCGCCTGTTTTCAGCTTCAGCACGCCGAAAAAGGAGCCGTGATAGGGAGATGAAAGACGCTGCCACGACGCGCCGTTGTCATCCGATCGATAGAGCATGCCGGCCTCGCCGGCCAGATAGACTGCTCCTCCCCTGCTGCCCGAGATCCCGTTGATATGCATGTCGTCGCTGATGGCGCGTTTTTTAGTCCAGGTCCTGCCGCCGCCCAGGGACGCGTAGAACTGCCCGTAGGCGCCCACGGCAAATCCCCTCGCCTTGTCGCTGAACCAGACATCCAGCAGCGGCGCCTCCTGCTTCGGATCTGCGTGCGTCTGCTCCCAGGTCCCGCCGCCGTCGACGGTCCGGAGGATCACCGAATCGTGGCCCACAGCCCACCCGTGTGTCTCATCAACAAAGAACAGGGCCGTCAGCGTCGCCTGGACAGGCACACGCGCTTTTTTCCACGTAGCGCCCCTGTCGTCGGAATAGATGATCTGGCCCCGCTCGCCGGCGGCGATCACGCGTTGACCGGCCTCCACAGCGTCCAGAAGCAGAATATTGTCAGAGCGCACCGTGCCCGGAGAAGGTGCAGTAGCCTGATCATGGCGCGAGCAGGAAGCGGATAAGAACAGCACAGCACTGAGAAGTATATAGATATGTCTCATCTAAAAAGCCTTGGTTCCTTTCAGAAAGGAAAAGGGACAGTCCCCTTCTATTACCGGGGGACTGTCCCTAGATACTATCTCGTGCCCAGACCACGCAATCCCGCGGGAGTGAAGTGCGAAGGATTCCGCTGAATGGTCGTATAGACCTTCGGCTCTTCGTTCCTCAGGCCCATGGCCAGGTAGCGCCCTGACTGCAGGTCATAATGCACCTCAAGGGTGCCGTAATACATCGGGATATTGTAAAAATTCATGGAATGCAGCTCGCCTACACGCCACAGTTCTCCCCGGGAATCATACTTGTCAACGAGCACAACAGCCCAGGAATCCTCATCGATATAGAAGGTCCTGCGCTTGTAGATTTGGCTCGTGCCGGACTTGAGCGTGGCGTCCACGACCCAGACGCGGTGCAGTTCATACCGGGCGTGCTCTGTATTGATATGCCCCGGCTTCAGGATGTCGCCGTACTTGAGCGTATTGCCCGAGATCTTATAGGAGTTATAGGGGATATACATCTCCTTTTTGCCCAGGAGCTTCCACTCATAGCGGTCCGTGGCCCCGTTGAACATCAGGAAGTCGTCATTGGTCCGCAGCCCGTCCGAGGCAGTGCCCGGGCTGTCGTAGGCCACCTGGGGAGCAAGCCGCACCCGCCGCTGCCCGGGATTGTATGTCCAGGCCTGGCGGGGCTGCTTCACCTGGTCGGCGAACTCATGGACCAGCAGGATCTGGCCGGCAAGCCGGGCAGGCGCTGTCACGATCTGCAGGAAGTTGAAGAGTTTGTTCTCCTCCTTGTCCTGCTCGGCCTTCGTGGCGCTGCCATAATGCATGTCATACTCATACTCGAAGCGGACTGGCGTATAGGCGCCGTCCCGCAGCACCGCTGCCTGGCTCCACTGCACTGAATACGTGTTGCCGCGGTAGCGGGCAAGGTGGTTCCAGATCGCTTCAAGGCCGCTCTTCGGGATCGGGAACGGAATGCCGCCCGTCGAACCGACAAATCCGTTGCCGCCTGCTGTAAGCTTCACCTTTCCGGCATTTTCCACGCTTTCGTCGTAGTGTTTTTGCGGAAAGGCCGTGCTGCGCCGCGTGGGATAGACCTTCATCTTGAAGGCGGGATACTTCTTCATCAATCCCATCTGGCCCGGCGTGAGATGTTCCTTGTAGGTCTCCATGTTGCCGGCGTCGATGGTAAAGAGCGGTTTGTCGTCGCTGAAGGGATCAGGGTAGTGACCGCCTTCCTTGTAACCGGCAACAGGCTTCGTGATCCCGCCTGTCCAGGCAGGGATCGTACCTGCGGCATTGCCGGCAGTCTCGGCGCCGAGCGGCGTGAGGCTCTTGCCGAGCTTTGCGGCCTCGTCTTCCGGCACCGCGGCGACAGCCGCAGAAGCGGTGAACAGGATCGTTATGAGCAGCATTATGAGCCTTTGGATCATCATGTCCGGCCTCCTTGAAATTATGTTGTTAATTAAATCTCCCCTCGCCCCTCTTTTTCAAAGAGGGGAATTCTTATCCCTCTTTGAAAAGGGCAACCTCCTGCTTCCCCCTTTGCAAAAGGGGGATAAAGGGGGATTTTCTATTTTAGAACGAATAGCTAACAGTCGCCGAAATAAAGTCCCTGTCCTTCAGCGGATTGGCGCTGCTGGCGTAGTCGGCACTCTGGCCTGGAGGCACAGCACCAGGATCCGTTCCTGCATAAGTGCGGCCGCCAAAATATGTCGTGTAAGCAATGTCAGCCTGCCACACCTGCCTGCGATTGTATCCGATGCCGACAGTGACGGCCTTCACTCCCTCGCTGAATGTAGGACTCACCCCCCTCACATCGTGGGAATAAGCGATCCTCGGTGAGACTGTTGCCCCGCCCAGCACACTCTCGAAATCCATGCGTGCAACGGCACGATAACCCCAGGAACTCTTCGTAGCATAGCCTTCGCCATTCGGTTGTGATGAGCCGCTGGAAGTAACGGTCGATGAACCAGGAGCAGGAAGATGAACTGCGGGCCCGTTAAATAACAAGCCCGATGGAAGATCTAGATAGGTATAGCCCGCCTCTGCCACAAACGCAAATTGGTCAGCTCCGATTGTGGGGCCGAAGAGTTTTGTCCCGGTCATCTGGGCCTGGTACATCCTGACCTCACGGTAACCGGATATCTCGGTCCC
>JBBIHD010000315.1:0-1445 GCA_037447195.1 Nitrospirota bacterium
CAGCGAGGGGGATCTCGAAGGAACCGGGGACCTTCACGATATCGATATCGCCGTCGGCAGCGCCGTGGCGCGTCAGGGCGTCAAGCGCCCCGTCCACGAGCTTTGACGTGATAAAATCATTGAAGCGGGACGCAACGATCCCGAACTTCAGCCCCTTTGCCGCAAGATCTCCCTGGATCAGTTTTGGCATTGCGCCCTCCTCGCTATACCTTTTCGAGCATGTGCCCGAGCTTGTCCTTTTTTACCTTGAGATAATGGATGTTCTTGGCATGGGGATGCGTCTCGATGGCAACGCGCTCCACAACGGTCAGGCCGTAGCCCTCGAGCCCCACGATCTTCTTGGGGTTGTTCGTCAACAGCCTGATCTTGCGCACGCCGATGTCGCGCAGTATCTGGGCGCCCAGGCCGTAGTCCCGCAGGTCGGCCTTGTATCCCAGCGCCAGGTTCGCCTCGACCGTGTCCTTGCCCTTGTCCTGCAGCTCATAGGCCTTCAGCTTGCCTTCGATGCCGATGCCGCGGCCCTCCTGGCGCATATACAGGATCACGCCCTTGCCTACGTCGTCGATCATCTTCATGGCGTTCTGGAGCTGCTCGCCGCAGTCGCAGCGAAGCGATCCGAAGACATCGCCCGTCAGGCACTCGGAATGGACCCTGACGAGGACTGAATCATCGGGGCTGATGTCCCCCTTTACCAGGGCGATGTGGTTCATCTTGTCGATGTCATTCGTATACAGGATAGCAGTGAATTCCCGGCCGTGGCTCGTGGGGAGCTTCGTGACCGCCGCGCGCCTCACCAGGGACTCCATCTTGACGCGATAGGCAATGATGTCCTTGACCGTGACGATCTTGAGGCCGAAGGTCCTGGCAAACTCCATGAGCTCGGGAACGCGCGACATGGTGCCGTCGTCGTTCATGATCTCGCAGATCACGCCTGCCGGCGTGAGCCCGGCGAGCCGCGCCAGGTCCACGGACCCCTCGGTCTGGCCTGCCCGCTGCAGCACGCCGCCCGGACGGGCGCGGAGCGGGAACACATGTCCGGGCCGCGCCAGGTCCTCGGCGCGGGACGCAGGGTCGATGGCCGTTTTGATGGTCGTGGCCCGGTCCGCCGCCGAGATGCCGGTGGTGACGCCCCGCTTCGCCTCGATCGAGATCGTGAAGGCCGTGCCGAAGGATGACGTGTTGTCCTGCGTCATCATGGGGAGCTGCAACTCGTCCACCCGGTCAGCCGTCAGGGACAGGCAGATCAGCCCCCGGCCGTGCTTGGCCATGAAATTGATGGCCTCGGGCGTAACCGCCTCGGCGGCCATGGTAAGATCGCCTTCGTTCTCCCGGTCTTCGTCATCCACGAGGATCACGATCTTGCCCTGCCGGATATCCTCAATGGCCTCTTCTATGGTATTGAACTTTGTTTCGGCCACGCTTCTTCACCTCATTTTCTTGACATC
>JBBIHD010000315.1:1545-3138 GCA_037447195.1 Nitrospirota bacterium
CTCAGGCGAACCCGTGCTCCCGTAAAAATCCCAGGTCAATGTCCTTGCCCGTTCTTGCTGCGAGCAGCCGCTCCACATATTTGCCGATGATATCGGTCTCGAGATTCACGCTGTCTCCTGCAGACTTGAACCCCAGCGTCGTGAGCTTTGCCGTATGGGGGATCATGGCGATGGAGAACCCCGAGGCGTCGAGATCGGCCACCGTGAGGCTGATGCCGTCAACGGCCACCGATCCCTTCTTGATGAGATAGCGGAGGACCGTGTCCGGCGCTTCAAAGAGGATGCGCCAGGAATTGCCTTCCTGCCGCCGCTCCCGCAGCCTGCCCACGGCATCGACATGCCCCGTCACCAGGTGGCCGCCGACGCGGGACGACATCCTGAGCGCCCGTTCCAGGTTCACCTGCTGTCCCGGCTGGAGCGCCCCCAGATTCGTCACTTTCAGCGTTTCTGCGGCAACGTCCGCGGAAAATTCCGCCCCCGTCATCTCCGTCACGGTCAGACAGACGCCGTTCACACAGATGCTGTCGCCCAGCGCCGTGTTCTCCAGCACCACCCGGGCGGCCAGCGTAAGCCGCGCGCCCGCTGCTGACCGCCGGAGCGCTTTTACGGAGCCCAGTTCTTCAACAATGCCCGTGAACATCGGCGCCTACTGTTCTATGAGCGGCAGCAGCACGATCTCGATCCTGCGGTTCTTGCGCTTTCCTTCATCCGTATCGTTCGTGGCCACGGGCTGGTATTCGGAATACCCCATGGCGGACAGCAGTTTGGGATCGATGCCGCCGTTCTCCTGGAGGTATCTCACGACATGGGTGGCCCGTGCCGTTGAAAGCTCCCAGTTCGTGGGGAACTTCTTCCTGATGGCCGTTGTGATCGGCACGTTGTCCGTATGGCCTTCGACCTGGATGCGCTTGTCCTTTACGTCCTTCAGGATGGAGATGACCTTGTCCAGCACGGTCTTTCCTTTTTTGCTCACTTCCGCGCTGCCCGAGGGGAACAGGATCTTGTCCACCATGGTCATGGTCAGGCGGTTCTTCATCTCCGTGATCTGGATCTCGCCTTCCTTGATCTCGCTCTCGAGCTTCTTGATCAGATCAAGCCGCGTCTGGCTCGCTTCCTGGAGCTTCTCGACCTTCTCCTGGAGCGGACTCAGCTCCTCGACCCTCGTTTCCAGCGTCTGCTTCTCAGCCGTAAGCGCCGATTTCTCCTTCTTCAGATCGTCGAGCTCCGTGCGCAGGCTGCTCACGCGGCCTTCAAGCTCGGTCTTTTCGGCGGACAGCGCTTCCGCTTCTTTCACCTTCAATTCATACGTGCCGGATGATACGCATCCCGAGACCAGAAGAACGGCAAACAATGAAAACACAAGCCCTCTGTTCATGGCGCCCTCCTCAGCAGTGATGGGAAAGGAAAGAATTGGATGGCATGACGGCTCATAATAACTTTCTCCTGAAATATTGTCAAGAATTAATGCGTTACAGCCCCTGCCGCTGCTTGACTTCCGCCCTTCCCGGTGATAGCATGGCCCCACATTCGGGTAACTACTCAGGTGCTCAGGTCAGCCTTGAGCGATAGGCGCTGTGAGCGTGCAGTGTAATC
>JBBIHD010000316.1:0-3130 GCA_037447195.1 Nitrospirota bacterium
ATTCAGAGATCAATGACCGGCCCGATGAGCCCATGCGGTTCATCCAGATGTGGTCCCTGCCTGCCGAACACGGTCTCGATCCTTCTGTCGAGCAGAAGGCCGTTGAACGGGAGGAGCGCACGGACCGCTTCCTTCCGCTCGTGTCGAACGGGCATGCCGGAGCGCTCCGCATCGTTTCGGACGCCCAGGTCCATGCGTGCTTCCTCAGGGCAGGCAGCGCAGTTGAGTACTCCATGCGGCCCGGCCGCGGCGTGTACCTGTATGTGCTGGAAGGCGGGTCCGTGCTGCTGGGCGGCAAAGAGATGCCGGCCCTGACCGCTGCGAAGATCACAGGCGAGCCGGGCATCATGGTCAAGGCTCGGCAAGAAGCAGAACTTCTTCTCGTGGACGTCCTGCTTGACTGAGCACAGCCGCCCGCGTTCTTGTGTGGTGCATACCGTTCATTTCCCGATTTGCATGGCCCGCCGGCGCTGACCGATGCGCGCGTCCAGCCGGCAAAGGAGAGTCACCATGGTTAGACATCTTGTCCTCGTCGGCGGCGGGCACGCCCACCTGACCGTAATGCTGAACCTTCGCGAGTATACCGGTCGCGGGCATCGCGTGACGCTGATCAGCCCCTCATCCCATCAATATTATTCCGGCATGGGGCCGGGCATGCTGTCAGGCATCTACCGGCCCCAGGAGATACGCTTTCATATCAAAAAGATGGTGGAAGACCGGGGGGCGAAGTTCATCCAGGACGCGGTGGTGCGCGTCGATGCCAACCGGCGTATCCTGTTCCTCCGCTCCGGCGGCGAGGTTCCCTATGACGTCGTTTCCTTCAATACGGGGAGCGATGTGCCTATGGAGGTCCTTGAAACGGCGCGGAACGGCATCTACCCGGTCAAGCCGATCATCAATCTTCTGCACGCCCGCACGCATATTGTCAAGGAGATGCGGCGAAGACCGCTGAATATCGTTGTTCTCGGCGGCGGTCCCGCAGGGGTGGAGATCGCGGGCAACGTGATGCGGCTGGTCCGCGACAACGGCGGCCAAGCCCAGGTGACGCTGGTCGTGGGCAGCCGCGTCTTCCACCGGTTCGCCGGCAGGATCAGGGAGCGGGTACGGTGCTGCCTTGAGCGGACGGGCGTGGAGGTGCGGGAGGGCGCCTATGCCCGTTCGGTGGAGGAAGGCATGGTGACCCTGACCGACGGGACGAAGCTCAAAGCCGATATTGTGTTCGCTGCCATGGGCACCAGGCCGTCCACGCTGTTCCGCGACTCCAGGCTGCCCACGGGCGCTGACGGAGGCCTGCTCGTGAACGCCCACCTTCAGTGTGCCACCCATCCGGAGATCTTCGGGGGAGGCGACTGCATCAGCCTCGCGGGGCATGATCTGGAAAAAGTAGGCGTCTATGCCGTTCGCCAGAACCCCATCCTGCATCACAATCTGCTCGCAGCGCTGGAGGACGGGGCACTGCGTTCCTTCCGGGTCCGTGGACGGTATCATTATACCTATCTGCTGATCTTCAATATGGGCGACGGGACCGGCGTGCTGCGCAAAGGGTTCCTGCTCATGAACGGGAAGCTGGCGTTCCGTCTGAAGGATTATATCGACCGGAGGTTCATGCGCACCTTCCAGGTGTCCGGTGAGCTGGACGAGCCGGATGATGCCGGAGCATGAATCTCAGACAGGCCGCGAAGAGAGAATACATGATCCTGAAAAAAGCATTTGGACGCGGATCAAATCTGATAGAATCGGATCAAGGCCGAAAAAAATACCTTGGTAAAATCTTCGCCCTGATGGTTGATCTCCTTTCAATAAAAGTTCTGTTTTATCCGCGTCCAAATGCTCTTTCAGGTCTATACATCGACATTTTGCAAGCAAATGATTTCAATCCCGCTTTCTGCGGGCCAGGAGGTGCAGCATGGGAGTTCTGGATTATTTCAAGCCTGTCGAGACCATGACAGCCGAGGATGTGCGGGCCTTCCTCGGGTCGAAAAAGCCTGATGAGTACAATCTCGTGGACGTGCGGCAGCCGAAGGAGTATGAGCGGGGCCATCTTCCCGGCGCCCGGCTGATCCCGGTGGATGACATCCCGGACCGCTACAAGGAGCTTGATCTGAACAAGCCTACCATCGCCTACTGAGCAGCGGGCCTGCGCAGCCGTGCTGCTGCGTCGATATTCACGACTCTTGGATTCACGAACGTTACCAGCATGGAAGGCGGGATCAATGCCTGGGACGGGCTGAGAGCGGCCGGTCCGCCCGAGGCGGGCATGGCCCACTTCCCTGAAGGTGCGAGCCCCGAGGTCCTGCTTGCTCTAGCATGGCTGCTGGAGGAGGGATCGCGCCGGTTCTATGCTGAGCTGGCCGGGTCGGCCGGCGATAAGGACGCGCAGAAGCTCTTCGGCGACCTGGCACAGGCGGAGAAGCACCACGAGGAATCCCTCGCCGGTCTCTACGCAAAGCTGTCAGGCAAGGAGGCTAGGGCAGGTTTTCATCGTGACCTGATCCCGGGCGGAACGTCCGAAGATATCATGGAAGGCGGCATGAGCGTGGCAGAAGGATTGTCATGGGCAAAGGGCAAGGGTGTCCGCGAAGTGCTTGAGCTGGCGATCTCGCTGGAAGCAAATGCCTACGACCTGTACATCAAGATGGACAGGAACATGGAAAAAAATGCGAAGGCCAGGGAAGTCTTTTCACTGTTGATGCTTGAGGAGAAGCAGCACCTGTCCAGGCTTGCGTCGCTTCTTGACCGGAAGATGTAGCTTTCTCATTTCTTTTCCCGCGGCGCTGACGCCGGGCCTCGTGAAGGGCAGCGCGCTCCTGTTTGAAGACAAAGACAGATCCTGAATAAGGCAGTTGGACGCGGATAAGATCGGGAACAGCGGATACGGGCCGGCAGGGATCCACATTATTGTCGCTGCGTAAGTCGTGCTCTGGCCGTGATCTTATCTGCATTTGTCAGCGAAAATCAGCGTTCACCTGTCGTACTCATGAGCAGCTGATATTCAATCACTCATAAGGAGAAACCAGCAATGAAAGTATGCTTTCCGGTCCAGAAGAACGAAGGAATTGAAAGCAAGGTGTTCAATCATTTCGGTTCTGCGCCGCTGTTCGTCGTTGTGGACACAGAGACGAACGCCGTT
>JBBIHD010000317.1:0-3115 GCA_037447195.1 Nitrospirota bacterium
ATAGACGCCGTCCACGTCCGTGTAGATGTCGCAAAAATCGGCTGCCAGCGCCGCAGCCACGGCCACGGCCGTGAGGTCCGAACCGCCGCGGCCGAGGGTAGTCACATCCGACTTCTCGTTGATCCCCTGGAACCCGGCCACAACGGCGATCTTGCCCTCGTCGATGGCTTCCCGGATCCGGTGCGCCGTGATCTTCTCGATCCTCGCCTTGGTGTGGACGCAGTCGGAGATGATCCCCGCCTGCCGGCCCGTGAAGGACTGCGCCTTGTGGCCGAGGGCATGTATCGCCATGGCAAGCAGCGCGATCGTCACGCGCTCGCCCGTGGACACGAGCATGTCCATCTCCCGCGGGTCCGGGTTGTCCGTTACCTGTGCCGCAAGATTGATCAGCTTGTCCGTCTCGCCGCTCATGGCCGAAAGGACCACGACCACATCGTGCCCCTCTTCCTTCGCGCGGCAGACGCGCTTCGCCACATTCTTTATCCGTTCCGGGTTTCCCACGGACGTTCCGCCGTACTTCTGAACGATCAGCACCCTTCTTCCTCCGTTCTTGCTGCTGCATGGCGCACAGGGTTCGACCCTCTGCCCTGCTCTATGCTATTTCTTTCCAAACATTGACATGTTCGCGCGAATGCAAGATGCCATGGCCTTCGGCCATACATCAAATTTGCAATTTGATATTTTCAATTTTCAATTGCGGTCGGAGACCGCACTATGCTCTCTTCGTTAAGAAATGGTCCATGAGCCTGTGGCCTTCCGTGAAGACGCTCGCCTCCCTGCGGCCGGCTATGCGCTCATCATAGGGCACCGGATCGCCGGAACGCTCTCGTGTATTGTCGTAGATCGCAAAAGGCACGGGCTCGGCCGTGTGCGTCCTGATCTCGATCGGCGTGGGATGGTCAGGCAGCACCATGATCCGGTATTCATCGAACTGCTTCATGCCGTGAATGATGTTGCCGACGACGAACTCGTCGAAATCCTCGATGGCCCGCATCTTGTTCTTCAGGTCGCCCGTATGGCCCGCCTCATCGGGCGCCTCCACGTGGAGATAGACGATGTCCTTCGTCTTGAGCGCCCAGAGCGCATGCTCGGCCTTGCCCACATAGTTCGTATCGATCCAACCCGTGGCGCCGGGCACGTTGATCACCTCGAAGCCCGCATAGATGCCGATGCCTTTCGTGAGGTCCACGGCGGAGATGACGGCCCCTTCGAGGCCGTATTTCTCCCGGAACGTGGGCATTGAGGGCCTCCTGCCCTGGCCCCAGAGCCAGATGCTGTTCGCCTGCCGCCGGCCCTTTTCGGCCCGGGCCTTGTTGACGGGATGGCCCGAAAGGACGTCGTAGGAGGCTTCCATGAGCTGATTGAGAACATCATCCCCGTCGCCCCGCGGAAGATAGTCCGTGACATCCTTGTCCTGAATGTCGTGAGGAGGCGTGCATTCCACGTCAGCCTTGCCGCCCTTCCAGACCAGGAGATGGCGATAGCTGACGCCCGGATGGAACCGCAGCCGGTCGGACCCGAGCCGCGCGTCGATCTCTTCGATGAGCTGCCGCCCTTCCTGCGTCGAGATGTGCCCTGCGCTGAAGTCTTCCATCACCGCCTTGCGCCCGCCTGGCGACGCGGACCTGCCGCCCGTGACGCGGAGCGTCACGAGATTGCAGCGGTAGGCCACATCATCGGGGCCGAGCTCGACGCCGATGCTTGCCGCTTCCAGGGGGGACCGGCCGGAATAATACAGCTTCGGATCATAGCCGAGCACGCTCAGGTTCGCCACGTCGCTGCCGGGCGGAAACCCGGCGGGCACCGTATGCACCATGCCGACCTCGCCAAGGCTCGCGAGCCGGTCCATGTTCGGCGTCCTCGCCGCCTGCAGGCAGGTCCTGCCGCCCAGTTCCGCCAGGGGCCGGTCAGCCATGCCGTCGCCGAGCAATATGATATATTTCATTCCCATACCGTTATCGTCCTTGCCGCCTCATCCCGCACCGGCCGGCTATCGCTCTTCCGTCGTCTCCACCTTGACGCCCCGCTCCTTGAGATAGGCGATGCCCTCGGCCAGGTTCTTCTCTTCCCCTTCGAGTTCGAGCACCACCTCGCCCACTGCCTCGGTGACCTTGGCGCGGCGTATGTTGGGAACCACGTCGAACTTCTTTGCCATGGTAAAGATCACCGGCTCCTTGATCAGCTCCTGCGGAAAGGTCAGTTTCACCCGTTTCGTTTTCATATCGCCTCCCTTGGACCTGCGGCGTAAAATGATCTCCCGGTGGGAAGGTAGCAAGACGCGAACTGGGATTATGGCTGCTTCTTACCTTCTGAGCCCCTTGACCTTCCTACGTTCTCGCTGAACAGCCCCCTGCAATGGCAGGAACGATGGAAATGCTGTCGCCGTCCTTCAAGGCCGTGTCTTCCTTGCTCATGAACCGGATGTCCTCGTCGTTCACGTATATATTGATGAACCTCCGGATCTTCCCGCCTTCCGAGAGCCGCTCGCGCATGCCTGGAAAATCCTTCTCCAGAGCGTCGACAAGCTCCCGAACATTGCCGGCGCTGCATTCGACCTCGGCCTTGCCGTTCGTCATTTTTTGCAGCGGCGTCGGTATTCTCACTGTGATCGGCATCTGCTCCTCCTCCTGAAACACGCTCTTGTTCTGAAAGGTCTATCTCCCCGGGTGCGGGAACGATGCGTCAGGCCTGCCGTACGAGCAGTCCGACCTCGCTGATCCGGCCGCCGCTGATGGTGAAAGCGCGGGCAGCAGGGTCGGACAGCTGTGCGAGGGAAACGATCATATACACCGCATCCGGAAAGTTCGGAAACAGCGTCCCCGGCCAGTATGCCCGCTCCACATCAATGCCCGAGGGATAGGCGGGACCGGAAGGATGGGAATGATAGATGCCGACGATCCCCCGCCCTGAACGGCGGATGTCCTTCATGACGCGAAACTGCTCTTCCGGGTCCATTTCATAGGACGCAGGGCCCGGCCTCGCGTTCGTCATCTCATATACCTGCTCCACAGCGCCGGGACTGCCGGCAAGAATGCCGCAGGCCTCGTCCGGGTATTCCCGGCTGCAGTGCTCGTAGACCCGCTGAAGGTCATCCCTGCTGATGGTCAACATTCCG
>JBBIHD010000318.1:0-3098 GCA_037447195.1 Nitrospirota bacterium
ATTCGCGGCAAAATGCTTTTTTTCAGGATCATTAAAGATCACAGCATGATGAGGGCGGAAAGGCCAAGAAGTATAAACAGGGATCCCGCCAGGGGAGCAACATATTGCTGAGGTATGAATTTGTGCAGTCTGCCGGCCAGGAGCACGCCGGCCAGCGTAGCCAGGGTGAGGGCCGCGAGGCTGCCGAGGAAGACGGCCGTGAAACTCTGATACTTGACCGACAGCAGGAGGGTGGCGATCTGGGTCTTGTCGCCCATCTCGGAGATCGCTATGAGGCTGAAGGCCGCGAGCACGCCCGCCTTCCGGGACTGCCGCGGAGAGGCGGCATCATCTTCCGCCTCCTTTTTCTGCAGCAGCATATACGCGCCGAAGGCGATAAATACCCAGCCTGAAATGCGGGTCAGGATATCCGGCGAGATGAGCTCGCTGAACCCCTTCCCCACGATCGCGGCGCTGCCTGACAGCAGGGCAAAGGCCAGGAAGGCTCCGAACAGCACGGGCCTGCCGCCGTAGCGAAGGGCAAGGGTAAGGACCATGAGCTGCGTCTTGTCGCCCAGCTCGGCGGCAAAGATGAGCCCGAAGGACATGAGCAAAACAGACAGAAAAGTCACTATCGAAACTCCAGAGCAAATATACCAGAAACCGCAGTTGCCGCAGATGAACGCAGATTTTGGCGGATTAAACCAGACATTCGGTCAGAAAAGGCCTTCACCCCTGAGGCGATTCTTTTTCAGCAGCCAACGCATTTTCGCCTGTTCTTATCGGCGCTTATCCGAATTTTATCCGCGTCCAAATGCTTTTTTCAGGACCATGTTATTCCTTCCGCCCGTTATTCAGCCAGGTCCGCCTCGATATCGAGCGTGATCTCTACGTCCTTCGCGAGCATGAGCCCGCCGCCCTCCATGGGTTCGTTCCAGGTCATGCCGAAGTCCTCGCGGTTGATCACGGTCCTGGCCATGAAGCCCATGCTGATCTCGCCGCCCATGGGGCTCGTGACGGGGCCGGCGAAATCAGCCTCGAACACGACGGGCCGGGCAATGCCGTGGATGGTCAGGTCGCCGGCCACCTTGCAGATGTTCACGCCCGTCTTCTCAGCAGCGGTGCTCTTGAAGGTGATGGCCGGATATTTCCTGGCATCAAAGAAATCGCCACTCATCAGGTGCTCGTCGCGCTTCTTGATGCCCGTCGTGATCCCTGCAACATCAAAGGCGACCTCCACGGACGATCCGGGTATGTCGGCGGGATCGAAGCGGATCGTCCCTTTCAGCTTGTTGCACTGCCCCCTGATCTTCGCGAGCATCATGTACCGGATGGAAAAAGCAGCCACCGAATGGTCGGCATCGATCGTCCATGTTTTCATGCTCGTTTCCTCCTGAGCTTATGGAAGTAAGAAATACATTTCAAGAGGGCAAGAATATCAGCCGCAATAAAGCGCAAAAAACGCAAAGAGAAATGATTTACTCTGTGTTTTTTTGCGCCTTTTTGTGGCAAGCAGATTTCGAATTGCAGCATTCTTTGTTTCTCAGGCTCACAAGCTCAAGGTACTTGCTTACTTCCCCGGCTCCCACTGCAGCACGTCCCGTTGTTTTTCCACGAGGGACTTGATCCCCTGCTCGCCCAGGGAGAGCATCGAAGCAAGCTCTCCTTTCGAAAAAGGCGCCCCCTCGGCCGTGCCCTGGACCTCGACGATGGCGCCCGAGCCGGTCATCACCAGGTTCATGTCCACTTCGGCGGCCGAATCCTCGGCGTAGCAGAGGTCGATCACCGGCGTACCCTTCACAACGCCCACGCTCACGGCAGCGAGGAAGTCCTTCACCGGGACCGTCTTGATCAGCCCCTTGTTCTGCGCGATGCGCAGCGCTTCCACGAGAGCAATAAAGGAGCCCGTGATGGAAGCGGTGCGCGTGCCGCCGTCGGCTTCGATGACGTCGCAGTCGATCAGCACTGAACGCTCGCCCAGAGCTGCCATGTCGGTGACAGACCGCAGCGATCTGCCGATGAGGCGCTGGATCTCATGGGTCCTGCCGCCTACCTTGCCGCGCTCCCGGTTGATGCGCTGCGGCGAGGAACGGGGAAGCATGGCATACTCGGCCGTGACCCAGCCCGTGCCCTTCCCTTTCAGGAAGGGCGGGACCGATTCCTGCACCGTTGCCGTGCAGAGCACGCGCGTCGTGCCGATCTCGATCAGGACCGAACCCTCCGCCGAGGTAATGTAGTTCCGGGTGACCTTCACCGCGCGGACTTCGTCCGCTTTCCTGCCGTCAATGCGCATCAAAACCTCCAGTGGGAATTAACAATAAGATCCCTCTCGCTAAGAAAAGACCATTCACCGCGAAGACGCCAGGGACGCAAAGTAAATCTTTAGCCCTCCGTCGCGACCTTCGCGCCCTGACGGTTCCAGGTTTTTGGTTCCAGTTTGTCCGGGCCAGGGAATAAGCCGCGGATTTCACAGTTAAATGCAGATGATCAAAATTGAAAATACTTCAGCCTTCTGTTCTTCCCTGCCGGCTTCGCCTTTTTCAACAGTCTGTCCACATGTTCTTTCGCCTTCTCCACGGCCTTTTCCACAGCATATCCCCGGCCGATGAACACTGCCAGGGCCGACGAAAGCACGCAGCCGGTGCCGTGAAACTCGCCGCTGCGCCAGGGTGTGGAAAAAGAGAGCACCTTTTGGCCGCCATAGAGCGTGTCTTCAGCCGCAGGCGCGGCGCGGTGGCCGCCCTTGATCAGCACGTAGGAGGGCCCCAGGTCGAGGATCCTGCCGGCGGCAAAGTCCATGTCCTGCTCGGTCCTGATCTCCATGCCCGCAAGCGCCTCGGCCTCCATGATGTTCGGCGTTGCGACCAGGGCGAGGGGAAGAAGTTTTTTCCTGAGCACGGGAACCGCGTCCCTGCGCAGCAGCGTCCTGCCTGAGCTCGACAACAGCACCGGGTCGATGATCAGGTTCCTGATCCTGAACTGTTTTACCAGGGCGGCGACGGCATCGACATTCGCCTTTGTGAGCAGCATGCCGGTCTTGACGGCATCAGGCCTGATGTCGGAAAGGAGTGCTGTGAGCTGGCGGGCAATATCTGCGGAGGGAACAGGGGACTCGCCGG
>JBBIHD010000319.1:0-3091 GCA_037447195.1 Nitrospirota bacterium
ACCACGGAGGCACTGAGGCACGGAGATAGAGTTGATATGAATGAATGGATTTTCTCCGTGCCCTCCGTGGCTCAGTGGTTAAATCCGATTTTTCGAGTTCCCTATGGATTTGATGTTCGGCATTATCGAAGAGGTGCGCCATGATTCTTGACAAGATCAACAGTCCTTCAGACCTGCGGGCCGTAACCGAGGAGGAGCTTCCCGGCCTTGCCGGCGAGATCCGTGAAAAGATCATCGACGTGGTCTCGAAGACGGGCGGGCATCTTGCGCCGAGCCTTGGTGTGGTGGAACTCACCATTGCGCTGCACTATGTGCTTGACACACCGAAGGACCGCATCGTCTGGGACGTGGGGCACCAGGCCTACGCCCACAAGCTGCTGACGGGAAGACGCGACCAGTTCCACACGCTCCGGCAGTTCGGCGGCATCAGCGGCTTCCCCAAGCGCGACGAGAGCCCCTACGACCATTTCGACGTTGGCCACGCCAGCACCTCGATCTCGGCGGCCCTCGGCATGGTGGCTGCGAGGGAGCTCAACCACGAGGACTACCGGGTGGTCGCCGTTATCGGCGACGGCTCCATTTCCGCGGGCCTCGCCTTTGAAGGGCTGAACCAGGCAGGGCACCTGAAAAAGAAGATGATCGTCGTGCTGAACGACAACGAGATGTCCATTTCTCCCAACGTGGGCGCCCTTTCGTCATACCTCAGCAGGCTCATGACCGGCCAGTTCTATACGAAGCTGCGTCAGGAAGCGAAGAACTTCCTGCAGGGCATCCCGAAACTGGGCGAGTCCATGTTGAGCTTCGCCAAAAAGGCCGAGGAATCGTTCAAGAGTCTCATGGCGCCGGGCATGCTCTTCGAGGAGCTGGGGTTCCAGTATATCGGACCCATCGACGGCCATCGCATCGACCATCTGCTCGAGACGTTCAACAATGTCAAAGATTTCGACCGGCCCGTGGTGGTCCATGTGGTCACGAAGAAAGGGAAAGGGTGCGAGTTCGCGGAATGTGATCCTTCCCAGTATCACGGCACGGCACCCTTTGACCGGGCTACCGGAACTGTCTCGAAGAAGGACGCCGTCCTGAGCTATACCGAAGTCTTCGGCAGCACCATGTTGCGCATTGCCGAGAGCGACCCTTCGATCGTGGCCATTTCGGCCGCCATGTCCGACGGCACCGGCCTGGACAAGTTCGCGCAGCAGTATCCTGAACGCTTCTTCGACGTGGGGATCGCCGAGTCGCACGGCATCACCTTTGCCTGCGGCCTCGCAACGGAGGGGCTCCATCCCGTGGCGGCGATCTATTCCACCTTTATGCAGCGGGCCTATGACCAGGTGGTTCACGACATGTGCCTCCAGAACCTTCCGGTGACGCTCGCCATGGACCGCGCCGGAATCGTGGGCGAGGACGGACCAACGCATCATGGGACCTTTGATATCGCCTATCTTCGCCATATTCCGAACATTGTTGTCATGGCCCCGCGGGACGAGAACGAGCTCCAGCACATGATCAGGACCTCCGTGGAATATCCCGGTCCTTCGGCGGTGCGCTACCCGCGCGGCGCCGGTTTCAGCGTTCCCATGGACCAGCAGTTGAAGACCCTGCCCATCGGGAAAGGCGAGGTGATGCGGGAAGGGAAGGACCTCGTGATCCTGGCCATCGGTACTATGGTGCACCCTTCCGTCCAGGCGGCGGAGCGGATGGCAAAGGACGGCATTTCAGCGGCGGTCGTGAACGCCAGGTTCGTGAAGCCCCTGGACGAGGAACTTATCCTGCGCATGGCGCGCACCGCCGGCACGGTCGTCACCGTTGAAGAGCACGTGATCGCCGGAGGCTTCGGGAGCGCCGTCCTTGAGTGCATGGAAGCGGCGGGCCTGTACGGCGTGCGGACACTGCGCATCGGCCTGCCAGACAGGTTCATCGAGCAGGGCGCCCAGAAGATACTGCGCCAGAAATACGGCCTCGACGCCGAGGGGATCTACGGGTTGGTCAGGAATTTCCTGGCCAAAACCAACGTTGAAACTGTCACGCCCTACGCGGCATTTCGCGCAATGGATGTGTAGGCGTTCTGCAGGATAGAACAGGGCAGTGAACAGGCACTGAGAGCTTTCTTGGTGCCTTTTTTTATTCAAACCCACCCTGGTCGGGAGAAGCCCCTTACGCTTTATGGACAGGCGCGGCAAGAACAAGAAGGACAAGCTCCGCATTGACCGGCTGCTTGCGGACCGGCAGATCGTAGAGAGCCGCGAGCGGGCCCAGGCCATGATCATCGCGGGCCAGGTCATCGTTAATGGGAACAAGGTCGAGAAAGCGGGAACGCTTGTGGCCATGGACGCCGAGATCCGCATCCTCGGAGAACAGATGCCGTACGTGGGCAGGGGCGGTCTGAAGCTCGAAGCCGCGCTGAGGGAGTTCAATGTCAGCGTGGCCGGAAAGTGCGCCCTCGATGTGGGAGCTTCCACGGGCGGCTTCACGGACTGCCTTCTGCAGCAGGGCGCTAGGAGGGTCTACGCCGTTGACGTGGGGTACGGCCAGCTGGCCTGGAAACTGCGGCAGGACCCCCGGGTCGTCATCCTTGAACGCACGAACATCAGGGACATCGATCCTTCGCTGATCCCCGAGCCGGTTGACGCAGTGGTCATTGATGTTTCGTTCATCTCCCTTGAAAAGGTCATCCCTCCTGTTCTGCCCCTGCTCGCCCCCCATGCCGATCTCATCGCCCTTATCAAGCCCCAGTTCGAAGTGGGAAAAGAGCAGGTGGGCAAGGGCGGGATCGTGCGGGACGAAGCAGCGCGGCAGGCTGCAGTGGATCGGGTCAGGGAATTCGCGCAGGGGCTGGGACTCGAGGTGAAAGGGGTGATCCCGTCGCCCATCACGGGACAGGACGGCAATATTGAATTTCTTATGTATGCTGTTTACCACGGAGGCACGGAGACACGGAGAGAATGACCGATGTTTCAGCTGATGGTCCAGATGGACGATCAATTTTAATGTGAGCCTATATGTTTGTGAAAAATCAAAATTAATCCCGTAGAACGCGGATGGCGCGACAGGGAAAAATAAGACTAAAAGGGATTTCCTCCGTGACCTCCGT
>JBBIHD010000320.1:0-2058 GCA_037447195.1 Nitrospirota bacterium
AATAGTTTCCCCCCTTTAGCAAAGGGGGGTACAGGGGGGATTTGAAAATATCATAAAATCCCCCTCAATCCCCCTTCTTCAAAGGGGGACGGCAGTGAAAAATACAAACTATAATCTGCTCTGCTTAATAACCGTAGGTTTCTTTTGGCCTTATCAGATGTTATCAGATTTTATCCGCGTCCAAATGCTCTTTATAGGTTCATGCCTTTTTGCTGATCTGCCGATGCAGACCAAGAGAGAGATACGAAGGTTATACTGTTCTGTGAGATGCTGCGAGATGCCTTTGATCAAAAAAGGGACCGTCCCCCTGAATACAAAGGGGACTGTCCCTTTATTATACCATCGGCTGCTGGCCGGAGAGGACCTTTTTTATCGTCGATCCGATGGTCTGGCGCGTGAAGGGCTTTTGTATGAATCCCTTTGCGCCGTTCTTCATCAGCGTGCCGATGCCGGCGAACCCGTCATGGGTGTAGCCCGAGCAGATAAGCACCTTGACCCCCGGATCGATCGTCATCAGCGCCTGGAACACCTCGCCGCCGCCCATCTTCGGCATGACCATGTCGAGGATCACGAGCGAGACCGCCCCTTTTTGTTCGCGGAATATTCTGACGCCCTCTTCGCCGTTCTCGGCGGTCATGACCCTGTAGCCGAGCGGCTCCAGCATGTCGCGGCAGAGCTCCCGGATCGGGGCTTCGTCGTCAACAACGAGGATGAGGCCCTGACCGCTCAGGTCCTCGGGTTCTTCCGCTGCTTCCTGCCCCGCGTCCTTGCTCACGGGGAAGTATATGGCGAACCGCGTGCCCTTGCCCGGCTCGCTGTACAGGTTGATGTACCCGCCGTGGTTGTTCACCACGGAGTGGACGATGTAGAGGCCCAGCCCGGTGCCCTTGCCGGTCTCCTTCGTGGTGAAGAAGGGGTCGAAGATCTTGCGCTGCGTCTCCACGTCCATGCCTGTTCCCGTGTCCGAGACCGACAGCTTCACGAAGCCGTTCTTTGAGACGCCCATGGGCATCCCGTTGGCCGCCCCGTTCTCCGTGCCCACCATGGCCGTCTCGATCGCGAGCCGGCCGCCCGCGGGCATGGCGTCCCGGGCATTCACGGCAAGGTTCATGACCACCTGCTGGATCTGCGTGGGGTCGGCCTTGATCAGGGGCAGCCCCTCCTTGAGATTCAGGACGATCTCGATGTTCTTGGGCATGCTGCGCTGGAACAGCTCCTCGGCGCTGATGATGATATCGTTCAGGCTCACCGGCCGGGTCTCCATCTTTTCCTTCCGCGTGATCATCAGGATCTTCCTGGCCAGGTCCGCGCCCCGCTCGGCCGCGTGCTTGATGACCGATGCGGGCTTATGGAACGCTTCGCCCTCAACGGTCTGGGAAAGGATGATCTCTGAATAGCCCAGGATGGCGGCCAGCAGGTTGTTGAAATCATGGGCAATGCCGCCGGCCAGCGTGCCGATGGCCTCCATTTTCTGGGCCTGGAGGAGCTGCTGTTCCAGGCGGACCCGCTCCGTGAGGTCATGGACGAAGAGGGCGCAGGAGCTGCTCATACAGCTTCTTCTCATGCGACACGTCCCGCTGGATCGAGACATAGTGCGCTCCCTCGTCCGTACGGATCGGAAAGATGATGGCCGACGCGTGGTAGATGCTGCCGTCCTTCTTCTTGTTGATGAACTCGCCCCGCCACATATTCCCCGCGCCGATGGTGTCCCAGACGTTCTGATGAAACTCCTCGCTGTGCAATCCGCTTCTGAGGATGCTCGGATTCCGGCCCAGCGCCTCTTCCCTGCTGTAGCCGGTCACGCTCTCGAAGGCGGGATTCACATACCGCATGCGGCCTTGTGAGTCGGTAATGAGCACGACATCAAAGGCCGAATCGATCACCTGCTTGAACCGTGCAAGCTCGCCCACCTGTTCGGCCCGGGAGACGGCGATGGCCGCGTCCGCCGAGATCGCCTTGAGCAGCTCCTCGTCCTCCGGCGAGAACCCGCCCGGCTTGTTGCCGAAGTACAGCGCGCCCACAGGCCTGCCGTCGTCGTAGAGGGGATATCCCAGCAGG
>JBBIHD010000320.1:2087-3091 GCA_037447195.1 Nitrospirota bacterium
CCGGGCGGGAAGGCGCCGCTGAACCCGGGGTGGGCGGCCACGTCGTCGATGCGGAGCGGAACGAGCGAGAGGCGCATGGCCTTCAGGAGGCCCATCCCCTGCGGCACGCGGCCCTCCATTTCCTTCGGCGTTCCCAGGCTGATCAGCTTCTTGAACCCTCCCTGGTCGTTGTACAGCGCAATGCCGGCCAGCTCAGCCTCGATCAGGCTGCCGGCCCGCGCGAGGATCGTGCGAAGCACGTCCTCTGTTGACAGGTTCTCATGGATGGAAATGGCGAGGTTGTGCAGGAGCTGGCACTGGTTGGTTTTTTTGAGCAGCCGGTCCATGGAATCGTTCACCGCGAGACCGATCGTGTCCAGCTCGGAGATGCCTGTGGCCCCCACAGGTCCGCCCCTGCGGATCTCGGCAATGATGGCCCGGACGGGCCTGCGAAAATTTCGCCAGAAAATGAAGAAAACACCCGCCGCGGTAAGGACCAGGCCCAGGGCGATCAGCGGCAGCAGAAAGGCCGTTTCCCTCCGGTAGAGCGAGGGCGTTATCGGCCTGGTGACGGTGACCACCCGCCAGTCCCAGGCAGGGAAGTCGATGGCATGGCCGTGGATATGATGTCGGTCTTCGTCGAAATGGAAATGGCCGGGCTGGTGCGAGCACAGGGCCAGGACTTTTTTGCCGAGGTTTTCGTCCAGAGATGAATAGATGGCCTCGCTGCCGGGGCCGGACACGCATCCGGCCAGGTCGTTGTTCCGCCAGTAAAGACCGATGGCCTCGATGACGGACCGTTTCTTTGCTTCCACGACGAGGGGTTTGTCGAGAATGTTCGCCGTGGTGAGGGCAATGATGGCTGAATCAAGGATGTGCTTCACTTCATTTGAATACTTCGAGACCGAGAACCGGTGATAGTCCTCGGATATGGAGTCGGAGATCCGGTGCACGAGAATCAGCAGCACAAGTGCCACCACGCCGATAAGCAGGAAGACCGCGGACCAGCCGTGGCCGGATCTCGA
>JBBIHD010000321.1:0-2291 GCA_037447195.1 Nitrospirota bacterium
CGCCTTGAGCGCTCCGTGGATTTTGCTTCAACCCTCCAGGCCGGCGAACTGCAGATCGGGAAGGCCTGGACCATCACGGCGATCCTGAAGGAGATCAACCAGGCCCTGAACGAGAACCGGCCGGAGTTCTACGCCGTACCGCAGGACCGGAAGCTGGTGGCCCAGGAGTTCCTGCTCTTTGAGAGCAGCGGCTCCGACGACCTTGAGGAGGTCGTTGACACGACCTTCCGGACGGTGCGGTTCACGATCAAATCGCCCTTCCACGACGCCATGCTGTACAAGGTACTGCTCGACGAAGTGCAGGATCACTTCCAGCAGTCCTTTCCCGGCGCCACGGTGACGACGACGGGCGTGATGGCGCTTTTCACCGGCATGATCCATAATGTCATCACGACCATGGCAAAGAGCTACCTCATCGCCCTGTCGGTGATCACCGTGCTCATGATCGTGCTGATCGGCCGGGTCCGGATCGGGCTGCTGAGCATGGTGCCCAACCTCATTCCCATCATGGCGATCATGGGCATGATGGGGTGGCTCGGCATAGCGCTTGACATGTCCACGATCCTGGTGGGCAGCATCGCCATCGGGCTTGTTGTGGACGATACGATCCACTTCATGCACAATTTCCGGCGCTATATGGAGCAGACGGGGGACGTCCGGCAGGCGGTGATGAGCACCATGCTGACCACGGGCCGGGCCATGCTGATAACGAGCGTGGTGCTGGCGTCGGGATTTTTCATCACCATGGCGGCGGAGATGAAGAACACGATCAATTTCGGCCTGCTGACCGGCTCGTCCGTTGTCCTGGCGCTGGTCGCTGATTATTTTCTGACACCTGCCCTGATGATCGTGGTCTACGGGCAGCGGAAAGCGGTGCAGGACAGCGGCCAATGAGATGCTGTATTCCTGTTCCGACCAGGAGGGGAAGGATGGGGTTTTCCCGGATGTGCAACACTGCAGGCTGCGCGGCCCTTGCCGCGGCGCTGCTGCTGAGCTGGGGATGCGCAGCTTCGCGGCTGCCCGGCCCGGCAACGGCGCCTGCGCCGCCCGCGGACGTGCGCAGCGCGATCAAGGTGAACGGCGTTGAGCGTTCCTATCGCCTTCACCTCCCTCCGGGGCATGACAGCGCCGATCCCATTCCCCTCGTGGTCCTGCTGCACAGCGGCGGGAAGGGCGATGACCTGGAGAAGACCTTCGGCATGAACAGCCTGGCAGACCGCGAGGGCTTTGCCGTTGTCTATCCCGACGGCCTGGACCATCAATGGAATGACGGCAGGGGCTTGGAGCGATTTCGCGCGCAGCGCGAGAATATTGATGATGCTGCTTTTTTGGCGGCCCTGATCGACCATCTGGCTGAGAGCACGCGCATCGACCGGCACCGGGTCTACGCCGCAGGAGTTGCCGAGGGAGGCATGATGGCCCACCGGCTGGCCTGTGACCTGGCGGACAGGATCGCGGCAGTGGCGCCGCTGCTTGCCGCAATGCCCGAGCGCCTGGCAGGCGAGTGCTTTCCCGCCCGGTCGATCCCTGTGCTGATGGTCAACGGCACAGGAGATGCGGTACTGCCCTGGGCAGGCGGGGACCTGCGGTCCGGTTCTGATTTCGCCGGCAGGGTCATGTCCGTCCCCGGCACGGTCAGCTTCTGGGTGTCCCAGAACGGCTGCTCGAATACGCCGAGCATCACCGACGAGCCGGACCTGGACCCTGAGGACGGCAGCCGCCTGCGCAGACAGGTCTATCGCCGCTGCGCGGGCAGGGTCGAGGTGATCCTGTATGAAGTGCAGGGCGGCGGCCACGCATGGCCCTCGCAGACCCTGCGCCTGCCTGCGCCGGCTGCCGGCAGGCCGAACAGGGATGCCGATACAGCAGCGCTTATCTGGGAGTTCTTCAGGAACTACCGGCTGGAACGGCTTCCTCCGATCCTCCAGGAGGCCGCGCCATGACGGCGCAGGAGATCAGCGCCCGCTTCCGGAAGCTGGCGAATGCCAGGGACGCGGCGATCCTGCAGCGCTTCTTCAAGACCGGGCCGGGCGAATACGGCGAGGGCGACCGGTTCCTGGGTGTCCGCGTGCCCGTCATCAGGAAGACCGCGAAAGAGCACCGGGGCACATCGCTCACGCAGTGCCGGAGGCTGCTGCGCTCCCCTTTCCATGAAGAGCGGCTGCTCGCCCTGTTCCTGCTGATCGATGCCTTTGCCCGGGGAGACGAGGCGCTGAAGAAGAGCGTGTACGGCCTGTACATTGCGAACACGCGATTCATCAACAACTGGGACCTCGTGGACCTCTCGGCAC
>JBBIHD010000321.1:2322-3061 GCA_037447195.1 Nitrospirota bacterium
CTGGCTTCGGGAGCGGAGCAGGGCGCCCCTGCTGAAGCTCGCACGTTCGAAAGATCTCTGGGAGCGCAGGATCGCCATACTTGCCACGTTCCACTACATCTATCGCAGTGATTTCAGCGACGCGCTGCGGATCGCCGCACTGCTGCGGGATGACCACGAGGACCTGATCCACAAGGCAGTGGGCTGGATGCTTCGGGAGATCGGCAAGCGGGACCAGGCGGCGGCGGAGGCGTTTCTGAAACAGCATTATCGCCGCATGCCGCGGACCATGCTTCGCTACGCCATCGAGCGGTTTCCGGAACGGAGGAGGAAGCAGTACCTGCAGGGGACTGTTTGACAGGCGCGGCGTCTTCCCGCAGAGGGACGATTTTTTGATCTGACCGGAGGTATTTACATGGGGCTTCACTTTATCGGAGAGTTCCTCGGCACCTTTCTGCTTGTGTTTTTCGGCTGCGGTTCCGTGGCGGTAACCGTTCTTTTCTCAGCCCATGCCGGCCTCTTTCAGGTGGCGGCGGTTTGGGGAGTGGGGGTTATGCTCGCCATCTACGCCACCCGGCACCTGTCCTGCGCTCACATCAACCCAGCTGTCAGCGTAGCCATGGTGCTGAGCGGCCGCATGTCGGCCCGCCGACTGCCCGTGTACCTCAGCGGCCAGTTCGCCGGAGCGTTTCTCGCCGCTGCCGTCCTGTATCTCCTCTTTTCCGGTTCTCTGGCGGCCTATGAAGCTCTTCACGGGATT
>JBBIHD010000322.1:0-3058 GCA_037447195.1 Nitrospirota bacterium
CTGGAGTACAGCGGCGACGTGGCGGAGCTCAAGCTGGAGCCGATCACGCTCGCGGCGTTGAAGGGGCTGCTGACGCCCATTCTGAAAGAGAACGTGAACTACGTGAATGCGCCGCTCATTGCCAAGGACCGCGGCATCGAGGTGAAGGTGGGGACCACCAGCGGCAGCTCGGAATACACCAGCCTGATCACGCTCAAGATCAAGGCGAACGGCAAGCAGGCCCTGGTGGCGGGTACGCTGAACAGCAGGAAAGAGCCGCGCATCGTCCAGGTGGACAATTTCCCCATGGAGACCGTGCCCGACGGCTACATGCTGGTGCTCATGAACAACGACAAGCCCGGTGTGATCGGCGGCATCGGCACGCTCCTTGGCCAGAACGGCATCAATATCGCCCGGATGCAGTTCGGGCGTGAAAAGCAGGGCGGACTGGCCGTGTCCGTGGTGAGCATCGACAGCCCGGTCTCGGACGAGCTGATGGAGAAGATCAGGAAACTGCCGAACGTGCTGTCAGTGAAGCTGATCAAGATCTGACCGCAGTGAAGCGTCAGGTATACCAACGATAGTGAACAGGCTGAGGGGCGGCGAAGAGGCCGCCCCTCAGTACTGTAAAGGAGCTGCAATGCCGGTTCTTGTGGTGGTAGGCGCCCAGTGGGGCGACGAAGGAAAAGGAAAGATCATCGATCTGCTCACCGAGCGCGCTGATGTGGTGGCCCGCTATCAGGGGGGGCATAATGCGGGCCATACGGTGGTGGTGGGGAAGGACGAGTTCATTCTTCACCTTATCCCCTCGGGCATCCTGCATAAAGGGAAGAAGTGCATTATCGGCAACGGCGTGGTGGTGGACCCGGCCGCGCTCATCGAAGAGATGGACGGCCTTGTTGCGCGCGGCATCCGCTTCGACGGCAGCCTGATGATCAGCGGGAACGCCCATCTCATCATGCCCTACCACAAGGCCCTGGACGTGGCGAGCGAATCCCGCAAGGGGGAGCAGAAGATCGGCACCACGGGCAGGGGCATCGGGCCCGCCTATGCCGACAAGATATCCCGCGCCGGCATCAGGATGGCGGACCTGCTGGACCCGCAGGGCTTCCGGGACAAGCTGCGCCAGCACGCGGCAGCGGCGAACTTTCTGCTCGAGAAGTACTACGGCGCCGCTCCTGTTGACGAGGGGCACATCTATGATGAGTATATGGCCTACGGCAAGCGGCTGGCAAAGCATATCGACGATGCCTCGCTGTTCCTCGGCGAGGCGGTGCGCAAAGGCAAAAAGGTACTGGCCGAAGGCGCCCAGGGCACGCATCTCGATGTGGACCACGGCACCTATCCCTTTGTCACCTCATCGAGCCCCACGGCCGGCGGCGCCTGCACAGGCCTGGGCATCGGCCCGACGACCATCACGGGCGTCATGGGCATCGTCAAGGCATACACGACACGGGTGGGCAGCGGCCCCTTTCCCACGGAGCTGAAGGACGCAACAGGAGAGCTGCTGCGCGACCGCGGCAGGGAATACGGAGCGACCACGGGCAGGGCCCGGCGGTGCGGCTGGTATGATGTCCTGGTGATCCGGCATGCCGCGCGCGTCAACGGCCTGACGAGCGTGGCCATCACCAAGCTGGATGTCCTGGACGGGCTCGATGAGATCAAGATCTGCGTCGGCTACAAGCACAAGGGTAAGCTGTACGAGGAGATGCCCGCCGACCTGTCCGTCCTGGAGGCCTGCACACCCCAGTATATCACCATGCCGGGGTGGAAGGAGAGCACCGTCGGGGTGACGAAGTACGAAAAGCTGCCGAAGAAAGCGCGGTCCTATCTGGAGAAGATCTGCCGCCTTTCCGGTGTGAAGCCGTCGCTCATCTCGACGGGGGCGCGGCGCGACGAGACCATCATCCTTGAGCGGCCCTTCCAGAAGCCGGCAGTGAAAAAGACGGCGGCCCGGCGCAGGCAATAGCCTTCGGCACAAAGTATTGACAAAAGATGCCTGCTTTGCTATTATACGCATCTTTGTTAAAGAAGGCACACGGGCCGATAGCTCAGTTGGTAGAGCACCGCCCTTTTAAGGCGGGTGTCCTGGGTTCGAATCCCAGTCGGCTCACCATCCTGCGAAGCAGGATTGCAAAGTGCAAATTGAAAATTGTAAATTTTAGGATGAAGGCCGCCTCACATTTTACCATTTACAAGTTCTAATTTAAAATTTCCAATTCGCGTCAGCGTTCCGTCCCCATCGTCTAGCCTGGCCCAGGACACCGCCCTTTCACGGCGATAACGGGGGTTCGAATCCCCCTGGGGACGCCAGAATATCAAAGGAGTTACGGCAACTGCCGTGACTCCTTTTCTTTTGACGTTGATGAACAGGTGATGACTTCCCCGTAAGCTTTTCTCAGAATAGCTGCTTGCGCCGGCAAGGGCTGGCGGCCCCAAATGTTCTACCCGTTTTGAGATGCTTTTGATTCCTTGGTTACTAAGAATATAAGACTTGCGTTTTATGCCTATTTGGGTATAATGGTTTCAGGAGATAAGGCGACGTGAAACCCCTGTTCTGGGTAGGCTCATCAAAGAAAGACCTTCTGGAAATGCCGGCGCAGGTGGTTGATGTGGTCGGTTATACGCTCTATTTAGCGCAGAGCGGACATAAGCATCAGCAGGCCAAGCCTCTCAAGGGTTTCGGATCAGCAGGGGTGCTTGAGGTTGTGGAGGATTATGACGGCAATACGTATCGTGCGGTGTATACCGTCAGATTCAGCAATGGCGTCTATGTGCTGCATTGCTTCCAGAAAAAATCGCGCAAGGGCATCCAGACATCAAAACAGGACAGGGACATGATTGAGGCGCGGTTGAAATCGGCCCGTCAGCATTCGGGAGGAGTATAAATATGAATAAGATCGTAAAAGGAAGTGTGAATGTGTATGCCGATCTCGGCATTACGGACGCCGACGAGATGCTGGTGAAGGCGCAGCTTGCCGAAAAAATCGGCGAAATCATCAAACATCGCAAGCTGACGCAAACGCAGGCTTCGACACTTCTTGGCATGACTCAACCCAAGTTATCCAACATGTTGCGG
>JBBIHD010000323.1:0-3048 GCA_037447195.1 Nitrospirota bacterium
GAGCTGTGCTGGTCCGATGAACCGGAGTACCTTGCGGGCTATGTATCCTCTCTGGCGACGGGATATGTCCGCATCTCGTGCATGAAGCGGCAAGGCGACCCGGCAGGCGGCAGGGTTTTTTTTGTGAACCCCGCATTGACGGACCTTGCGCAACTGGTGAGGTTTCTTGAGAAACAAGCGGTCCTGATCACGGAAGCGGGCAATGTGCGCCACCAGCAGGAGAGCGGCAGTTCGAAGCGTCCCGCGATGCCGATGTTGGGCGGCGCCCGGAGCGCAGTCGTGTCCCGGGAAGGCGGATGCTGCCCGGAGAAGGAGCCCGTGGGGATCATATGCGCAAAGGCAGGTTCCGGCGCCCGTGGCTGATCACTTCATTCCCTTTTCCAGTGAACTGTCCGAACTGCAGCAGCGGCACCTGCATCGGCAGCTGCGCACCATTGCACCGAACCATGGCCCCCGGGTGACGGTCGATGGCCGGAGCGTGCTGCTGTTCTGTTCGAACGACTATCTCGGCCTTGCCGGTCATAAAGCGCTTCAGGATGCGGCGCGGGCGGCGATGGACCGCTACGGTTTCGGCGCCGGCGCCTCGCGCCTCATCTCGGGCTCCAACCCCCTTCACGCAGAGCTCGAGCAGGCCCTGGCTCGGTTCAAGGGCACCGAGTCGGCGCTGCTGTTCAATTCCGGATATGCGGCAAATACCGGCGTCATCCCCACCCTTGCATCGGAAGGCGATGCGATTCTGAGCGACTCGCTTAACCACGCCAGCATCATCGATGGGTGCCGCCTGAGCAGGGCCGAGGTGCATGTCTACCGTCATGGTGACATGAACCACGCCGAAAGCCTGCTGAAGAGGACGGCGCGTGCCCGGCGCAGGCTCATCGTTACGGACGGGGTGTTCAGCATGGACGGCGACATCGCCCCGCTGCCTGACCTTTGCTCACTGTCGGAAAAGTACGGCGCTGTGCTCATGGTGGATGACGCCCACGCGACAGGCGTGCTGGGCATGAGGGGGAAGGGAACGGCAGAGCACTGCGGCGTGTCTGGCCGGGTGACTGTGCAGATGGGTACGCTGGGAAAGGCCCTCGGTTCTTATGGCGCCTATATTGCGGGGGACCGGGACCTGATTGCCTATCTCCTGAACAAGTCCCGGAGCTTTCTGTTCAGCACTGCTTTGCCGCCTGCTGTGTGTGCGGCTTCCCTCGCTGCGCTCACCGTGCTGGAGCACGAACCATGGCGGCGCGATAGGCTCAGAGAGAACCGTCATCGTTTTGCCGCCGCCCTGACGGCTCAGGGGATTGATGTTTCTGCGTCGGGAACGCCCATTGTTCCGATCATCATCGGCGACAGCGAGAAAGCGCTGCGTGCCGGTGAAAGCCTGATGGAGAAGGGGGTCTTTGCACTGGCAGTGAGGCCTCCCACCGTACCGGAGGGAGCGGCGCGGATCAGGATGACCGTCATGGCCACCCATGCACCGGAGGACATTGACCGCGCCGCCGCGGCTGTCGGCATGCTGAAACAGGAAGGTTTGCTCTAGCCGATGCAGGACCGGCGCGCACAGAGGAGCGTGGTCATTGTGACCGGCGGTTCCCGCGGCCTGGGCAGGATGCTGGCCCTGAGATTCGGGAAGGCAGGCTGCAGGGTCGTAGTGAACTATCTGGCCCGGAAAGACGATGCTGCAGCCGTCTGTGCCGAGGTCGCTGCAGCCGGCGGCGAGGCCAGGGCGTTCCAGGCGGATGTACGGCGGGCTTCCGAAGTGGAGGCCATGTTCCATGAAGCCGCTGAACGATGGGACAGGATCGACCTGCTCGTGAATAATGCCGGACTGGCGCGCGACCGGCTGTTGCTGCGCATGAACGAGCAGGACTGGGACGACGTGCTGGACACGAACCTGAAGGGCCCCTTTCTCTGCACCAGGTCCGCGGCACGCTTCATGGTGAAGCAGCGCAGCGGTCATATCATCAACATCGCCTCCATCGTGGGGCTGCAGGGCAGGGAAGGGCAGGCGAACTATGCCTCATCCAAGGCCGGTTTGGTCGGCCTGACCAGGGCAGCAGCGAAGGAGCTGGGCAAGGCCAATATCAGCGTGAATGCCGTGCTGCCGGGCTATCTCGCCACGGAAATGGGCGAAGCTGTATCGGGGGAAGTGAAGGAGCGGGTCCTGGCTGAGCATGCGCTGGGCAGGTTCTCTGATACCGGGGAGGTAGCTGAATTCGTCTACCGCCTGTCGCTTATGCAGAATGTTTCGGGCCAGGTGTTCAATCTGGACAGCAGGATCATCTGAGCGGAGATCATGATTAAAGGCATTTTCGTCACCGGAACCGACACGGGTGTAGGCAAGACCTACATTGCCGCCGGCATTGCAGAACAGCTCAGGCAGGAAGGCGTGGACGTGGGCGTGATGAAACCCGCCGAGACGGGCTGCGCCGTGCGGGCAGGGAAACTGGTGCCCCGGGACGCGATCAGGCTCCGGAAAACCGCTGGTGTCAAGGACTCCCTGGACCTGGTGAACCCTTTTCGGCTGCGCAAACCGCTGGCGCCTCTCGTTGCTGCATCGCTGGAGGGGCGGCACATTGACCCCCGGCGCATCCATGACGCGTTCCGTACGCTTTCGGTCAGGCATGAGTTCATGATCGTCGAGGGCGCCGGCGGCATCATGGTCCCGCTGGCATCAGGATATTCCTTTCTTGACCTGGCGAAGGACCTGGGGCTTCCCGTGCTGATCGTTGCGCGGCCCTCTCTGGGCACGATCAATCACACGCTGCTCACGGTTAAAGCTTTGAAGGATAGAAAGCTTGCTGTTGCCGGGATTGTGATCAACTACGCTGATGACCGCAGGCCGGGTCTGGCCGAAAAGACGAGCCCCGCCGTCATCGAGGATATCTCCGGGGTCAAGGTCCTCGGGACCATCCGGCACGCATCGCGCTCCTTCTCTTCAATCGTTGCTTTCGGGTTTTAATCGAGAAATGAGTGGCGACCTCCTCACGAGAAGTATTTTGGGCTCTTCTCCAAATCGATGACACGATTTTGAAGCTTTTTTAGAGCGGAGGCAGC
>JBBIHD010000324.1:0-1754 GCA_037447195.1 Nitrospirota bacterium
TTGCCCAGAGCGCGGAATTTGCGATCCCGAATCGCGCCTCCTTTCCTTCCATGTTCCCGCCCGGCTGCATGGCGCTCGCCGTCTGGTCGATGCCCAGGACGTTAAAACGAGGGTTCCCCTGCTGCTCGCTCCAGACGCATAAGAGCGCAAGAGTGATGAAAACGATGAGCATGGCGCTGAGCAGCGCCCAACCCTGGCGCATATCTCCGACCATCTTCCCGAAGGTGACACAGAGCGCCGCAGGGATCAGCAGGATCGCCAGTACCTCCAGAAAATTCGAGAGGGGGGTGGGGTTCTCAAAGGGATGGGCGGAGTTCGTATTAAAAAAGCCTCCGCCGTTCGTTCCGAGCTGCTTGATAGCTATTTGAGATGCCGCGGGACCGAGGGGGATGACCTGCTGGTGAATCAGCTTGCCGCTCGGACCCTTTTCTATCTGCAGGAGGTCAACATGCTCAGCAGGTGTGAACGTCTGCACCACTCCCTGAGAAACGAGCGCCAGGGAATACACCAGCGACAGAGGAAGCAGAATATAGAGGACGGACCGGAAGAGATCGACCCAAAAGTTTCCGATCGTCCGGGACGAGCGCCTCGTGAATCCCCGGATCAGGGCCACGAGCACCGCCATCCCCGCGCCGGCGGAGACGAAATTCTGCACCGCCATCCCTGTCATCTGCGTAAGATAGCTCATCGTGCTCTCGCCGCCGTAGGCCTGCCAGTTGGTATTGGTGACGAAGCTTACAGCCGTATTGAAGGCGAGATCCGGAGCAACGCCCGGAAACTTCTGCGGATTCAGCGGCAGCATGCCCTGGAAGCGCTGGAGGAGATAGAGCACAAGGATGCCGACGGTGCTGAACAGGAGCAGGGCAAGCGCATACTGCTTCCAGTCCATCTCCTCATCGGGCCTGATGCCGCAGAGCCGGTAGAAGAGCCGTTCAACAGGGCCGAGGACGCGGTCCAGCCCGAAGGGCCGGCCTTCATACACCCGGGCCATGTAGAGCCCCAGGGGCGCCGATAAAAGCAGCAGAACTCCCAGATAGAGAACGATCTGGATCATGCCGTTTCCCGTCATGAGAATATCTCCGGTTTCAGAAGTGCGATCATGAGATAGACCAGCAACCCCGCGGCGAGAATGCCGCCGATCCAATAAAATGATTCCATGCACAGACCCCCTTTGCACCCGAGCCGCCGGCCTTTAATATGAAGATATGCCTGACAAAAAAAGCCGACCATCACTCCGGGGCGGACGGTGACCGTTTCACCACGCCCATGGGAATAACTATAAACTCAAAAGGCGTTAAATTGCCGTTAAGAATCGGGCTGAAAGCATAAGGATTTCATAAGAAGGAGCGCGCACCGGGTGTGGCTGGATGGCGGGAATATCGGTGTGAAACGGCCGGGGGACGGCCTAAGATCATGCCATGACGTTCTCGATACTTTCCTTCTTCCGGTACACCGTGCCCTGAAAGAGCGCCATGGCGTTGCCTGCCTCGTCCTTCACGTCGATCAGGTACGTCGCGAGCCGGGGGTTGATCGAGGCCTCGCGCGCCTCGGCGAAGAGCGTGCCGCTCGTCATGGCCCTGAAGAAGTAGATGTTGACGTTGATGGCCACGGCCAGGGTGCCGTGGGAGTTCGAAGCAACGGAGAAGACCGCGTCGGCGAGCGCGAAGATCGCGCGGCCGGGCAGGGCCACAAATACGGCCGCGGCCGCGAGCCTTTCCCTTCCCCCGGTCTTCGTCGTGGTGGCCCGCGGCGCG
>JBBIHD010000324.1:1764-3027 GCA_037447195.1 Nitrospirota bacterium
TTCCTGCATCCTTTCGAACACAGCCATGGCCATAGTGCAGGTGACCGAAGACCTGCTGCGGGGAAAGGCCACGATCGCGGGCAGGGTCATCATCGACGGCTGCGGCGATGGCAGCGGGAGCAGCGAGAGCGGCCCTGCCGGCATCGGCATCTACCGCGAGGACGGGACCTTCACGGTAACGGACAAGAACGGCATGTATCACTTTGCCGCTGTCGAGCCGGGCACGCACGTGGTCCAACTCGACCTGGCGACGGTCCCGTCAATGTACGAGGTGGTGGCCTGCGAGGAGAACACCCGGTTCGCGGGCACGCCTTATTCCCAGTTCGTGGACCTGCAGGGCGGCACGCTCTGGCGGGCCGACTTCCATCTCAAGTCGAAGCCCCGCATGGCGGGTGAAGCCGGCCTCGAACTGAAAAGTTCGCAGATCACCGCGAAAAAGGACGCACAGGGCGGATACTCCGTTGTCTATTCCGTGCCCATGCATATCCGGGGCGTGCCGGTGCGGATGCTCAGGCTGGTCATCATGCTTCCCGAAGGCGTCCTGTACCAGCCGGGAACGAGCAGGCTCGAAAGCGCAGCAGTCCCTGATCCCGCGGCAGCCGAAAGCGTCCTGACCTACGCCCTGGGCGACAAACCGGCCGACTGGGAAGGGACCATGCAGTTCAGCGCCTCGGTGCCCGCGGCCGGAGCAGCGGGTGACCTGGTGACCAGGGCATTCCTGATCTTTGACACGCCCGCGGCGCAGGGAGTGCGCACGCCCGTGGCCGACAACAGCCTCGACCGGCTCGCGCGCAAGAAGCAGTGGACCGCGCCTGACGTGGTGCTGAACCCCAAATTCGCGACTCTGAAGGCCGATCTGTCGAAGAGCGATCTGGCGGCAGTGCAGAAGGCGGCCGAGGAGCTGAAGAAGCGGAACGTGGCGAGCATCACCGTTACGGGCCATACGGACTCCGACAGGATACGGCCCGGAGCGAGCAAGGAGTTCCCGGACAACTACGCCCTGTCGAGGGGCCGCGCGCAGACAGTGGCGAAGGTGATCGCCGCCATCCTCGAACTTGCGCCCGAGAAGGTCACGATCATCGGAGAGGGCCCTGACGAGCCGATAGCCACGAACAAAACGGCAGCGGGAAAAGCGCAGAACCGCCGCGTGGAGCTGCGGGTGAACACCCTGCACACTGCGGAGTGGACCGAGGTGAAGAGCGACAAGGTGTCGAGCGGCCTCAAAACCGTATCCATCACGGGCCAGCGGCCCGGCGAGGAGTG
>JBBIHD010000325.1:0-3001 GCA_037447195.1 Nitrospirota bacterium
ACCTTCATCGCCCCGCCGCCCCAGGACATGGCTGAGGTCATTGAGCGGATGCGGGAGTCGAAGCGCTCCTGAGCTGACCGCAGGCGGCTGAGATGTCGCGGCCGCGGGAGCTGCGCACTACGGCAACGAGGCCGCTCTTCAGCAGCAGGTTCCGGAACTCGTAGGCCCGCTGCTCCTCGGGCCGTTCGAAGGCCGCGCCGGGATAGGGATTGAAGAGCAGGATGTTCACCATGCAGCGCAGGCCCGCGAGCAGTTCTCCCAGCCTTCGGGCGTCTTCATCGGAGTCGTTCACGCCCTTCAGCAGGATGTATTCGATCGTGACGCTCTGGCCGTTCTTCTCATCGTAATAATGGAGCGCCTGCAGGAGCCGCGCGATGGGCCAGGTACTGTTCACCGGCATGAGCCTGCTGCGCACCTCGTCCGTCGTGGCGTTCAGCGACAGGGCGAGGCTGGCGGCGACGTAGTCATCAGCCAGCTTTTCGATCATGGGCGCGAGGCCGCAGGTCGATATCGTCGTTTTCCTGGGTGAATAACCCATGCCGTGCCGGTCTGAAAGGATCTCCAGGAACGTCCTGACCGATGCGTAATTGCTCAAGGGCTCGCCTGTTCCCATCAGCACGATGTTGGTGACCGGATCCGGGGAGAGCGTTGCTGCTGCGAATACCTGGTTCACCATCTCGGCAGCGGTCAGATTACGTATGAGCCCGCCTGAACCGGTGAGGCAGAAACCGCAGCCAGAGGCGCATCCCACCTGCGTCGAGACGCAGAGGGTGAGCCTGCCGGGGCCGGGGATGAGCACCCCTTCTATGGCGTTACCGTCGTCAAGGCGATAGAGAAGCTTTCCGGTGCCGTCCTCTGCCTGTTCATGCTTTTCTATCGTGATCGACGAGATCGTGCAGCGTTTCTTGAGCGCCTCCCGGAAGGGGCCGTTGAGGTCGTGCAGGGCATCGATCTCCCCGATCCTCTTCCGGAAGAGCCGTGTCGCGAGGCGCAGGCCCTGTCCGGCCTTCTGGCCAAGCTCTTCGACGCAGAAGCGCTCGATCTCCTTCGGCGTCAGTCCTTTGAGGTCCGGCAGTTCGACGCTCCCCTCACCCTGACCCTCTCCCCGAAGGGGCGAGGGAATATTCCGCATTCGCTCCATTCAGTTTTTCGCCTTCCGGTATCCGGCTTTCACTGCGTCCTCTTCCGTGTCGAAGTACACCCGGTTCTTCTCTGACACCTTTTCGTAAGCCTGCTGTCCCGGCAGATGATATATGTTCGACCGCATGTTGCCGACGACCTTTCCCCGCTTCTCCGGATCGGCTGTGGCAGACTGCTTCTGTGCTGACCAGAGGCCGCGGCCTTCTGCGCGGGCGGCCTGCTCCGCTCCTTTGAATTCCCGCAGGTACCTGAAGGGGAACCGCGTGTAGGCTCTGCCGTAGCCCAGGCGGACCAGCTCGAGGTTGAAGTTCTTCCCTTCCGGCGTGATCACATAGGCCAGGGTGCGGCCGTAGTGGTCCACGCTGCCGCCGGGCCTGCCGGGCGATTCGAACTCGAGGCGGACCCATCCGCCGTCGAGGCTCCGGCGGGTGAAGTCCGAGGCTTCGGGGCCGTAGAACTGGACAGGTTTGTCAGGGTGCACTGTCTCGGGTGTGTCCACGCCGATGAGCCTGACCGTGGTCTTGCGCCACCCGCGGCCTACAACGATGGTGTCTCCATCGTATACCTTCGAAACGATCACCCGCTCCCCCTGCGGTTCTCCGCCGCTCCGGGTCCAGAGCGTCTGGCCGAGGGCTGCAAGCGCCGCGATGATGAGTGCCGTGACCGATCTGCGCAGGCGGTAGGACATGGACGGCATTGTAAGCCCCGGAACGTCAGATTGCAAGCGATGAACCTGCAAAAAGCTTTTAGCCGCGAATGAACGCGAATTGACGCGAATGTTCAGAAGCTTGAACCAAATGCACGAGTCACCGAACTGGTGAATCATCAGAACGATAAGTTGCAGTTGTTTCTTCGGTCTTTACCGTGTTCATCCGTGTTCCAACTGCAGTTTTTAGGATGAAAGGAATTGACAGCCGCTTTACGCCATGCTATCAATGGCAGCATGTTGGCGCTGGTACAGCGGGTCACCGGGGCCCGGGTGGATATTGATGGTGCAACGGCAGGGGCCATCGGAAAGGGGCTGCTGGTGTTCCTGTGCGCCGTGAAAGGCGACGGCGATGTTGATGTGGCGTATACGGCCAGGAAGATCGCGCAGCTCAGGATCTTTGAGGACCCTGCAGGCAAGATGAACCTTTCGGTGCAGGACGTTCAGGGCGAGGTGCTGGTCCTGTCCCAGTTCACGCTGGTTGCAAGCACGAAAAAGGGGAACCGGCCTTCCTTTGAAGGGGCCGAAGCGCCGGAACAGGCCCGGCAGCTGTATGAAGCCGCTGTGCGGCAGCTCCGCGATCTGGCCATCCCGGTCACGACCGGGGTTTTTGCAGCTTCCATGCAGGTGGGCCTCACGAACGACGGTCCGGTGACCATCCTGATCGACTCCCGCCAAAACTTTCCTTGACAATCAATGAGGTTCCCATTAATATGTCCCCCGTGCCGAAGTGGTGGAACTGGTAGACGCGCTGCGTTCAGGGCGCAGTGGGAGCAATCCCGTGGGGGTTCAAATCCCCCCTTCGGCACCAATCATCCTGGAAAAAGCATTTAGCCGCGAATTCACCCCGTTAGAAATACGAATCTTCTAACGGGGTAAACGCGAATTGACGCGTCAAGAAGCATAGAGCAAAGCGCATAGCGTCTATACCCTCTGCTCCATGCGCCATGCCCTCTGCGGGTCCGCATTATATCCGTGTTCATCCGTGTCCCGACTGCCTTTTTAGGATCATTAAAACTCCGGATCGTACATGATGCACTATCGGACATTCCCTTCCATGAAGAACATTCTGATCATACCCTTGCTCGTTCTTATCCTCTCCGCCTGCGCCGCGAAGCAGGAGGTCTTTGATCCTGTGGCGAAGTTCGCGGAAGC